>JAQBVV010000111.1 GCA_027622905.1 Acidobacteriota bacterium | reverse complement strand
CTCCGCTGGCTTCGACAGCCCCTCGGGCGAGCGGCAGCCCCAGGCCGGCCCCGCTCGTGGTCCCCGTGGCATCCGCCGCGCGAAAGAAGCGTTCAAAGACCCTGCCACGGACGGTATCGTCGATTCCGGTGCCGCGATCGATCACATCAAGCATCACGGTCGCAGCGTCACCGGCCAGGCGGATCAGGATCCGACTGTTGTCAGGGCTGAACTTGATCGCGTTGTCCACCAGGTTGATCACCGCCTGACGCACCGCAGCCCGATCTCCCAGCGCCATCAACGCCCCGCGAGGCTCGACGACGATCGACTGCCCCTTCTCCTCGGCCAGCACCTCCAGATGCCCTGCGACGTCCTGTGCCAACCCTGACAGGTCGAATGCCTCCGGCGCCCGCGTGATCTGACCGGTGTCGGCGCGCGACAGCGTCAGTAACCGGTCAACCAGGCTTGCCAGCCGGTCAGCCTCCTCCAGCATGCTGCCGATGATGCCGCGGTAGGTCGCCTCGTCGCGGTGCTCGCGCACGCCCACTTCCCCGACGCTTCGGATCGCTGTCAGCGGCGTTCGCAACTCGTGCGACACATTCGCCGTGAACTCACGCATCTGCGCGAACGAGGACTCCAGCCGGCCCAGTGTGTCGTTGAAGACCGTCGCCAGTCGGCCCATCTCGTCGTCGGGGTTCTCCACGACGATCCGCTCGTTCAACCTCGCCGCGGTGATCACGCGCGCGCGCTCGGTCATCCGCTCGACGGGCAGCAGCGCGCGTCGCGCCAGCGTGTATCCACCGAGGCCCGCCACGGCAACGGCAACCGGAAGGCCGAACACGAAGATGAGGATGAGCTGCCACAGTTCCTCGCGCATCGGCGCCTCGGAGCGCGCGACCTGGACAATGACCGGCGTCGATTCGATACGGCCGCGGCGTGTCAGCACGCGCATGGGTGCCCCGTCGGCGGGCACCGCGACGAGACTGTCGTCGGCACGCAGCGCCAGCGCCTGCGCCTGCGGCACGGGAAGCCGCTGGGCCTCGAAGTTCTGATACAGCAGATCGCCCGCCGGGCTCCAGACCTGCAGCCACGGGCTCTCCTCCTCGACGAGGTCCTCGTACCAGGTAATGCCGCCCTCCGGCGTCTGGTCCACCATCGCGGCGGCCATCTGGAAGTCACCGCGCAATCGTTCGTCGAGCGCCTGGGACACATTGCGGCTGACAAAGGCGAACACCACCGCTGCGTAAATGGTCAGTACGCTGACCATCGCGGCCAGATACCACAGGGTGAGCCTGACCCTCACGTTGTGCGAACGCCACCAGCGCCTCACGGCTCACCCTCGCGCAACACGAAACCGACACCACGTACCGTATGGATCAACTTCGCGGCCTGATCCGTATCGACCTTGCGGCGCAATCGCGCGATATGCACGTCAATCACGTTGTCGAGTGGTGCGGTGCGCGCGGTCTCCTTCCAGACGTCACGAGCGAGCGTTTCCCTGGAGACCACCTGCCCCTGGTGGCTCAAGAGATACTCAAGCAACTCGAATTCGCGCACGGTCAGGTCCACTCGTTGCCCGCCACGCGTCACTTCCCGCGTGATCAGATGCATCTCGAGGTCGCCAATGGCCAACTGCGTGGCCTGGCCTGACTGGCCGCGCCGCACGAGCGCGCGGAGCCGGGCCAGCAGCTCCGTGAACGCGAACGGCTTGACGAGGTAGTCGTCGGCGCCGGCGTCGAGCCCGATGACGCGATCCTGCAATGTGTCCCGCGCCGTCAGCACGAGCACCGGCGTGGTGATGCCGCGTGCACGCATGGCCTTGAGGATTTCCAGACCGTCGCGGCCGGGCAGGGTGAGGTCGAGCAACATGGCATCGAACGGCTCGGTCGTGATGCGAAAAAACGCGCCTTCCCCGGTGCGCTCCACGAGTACGTCGTATCGCTCCCCCTCCAGTCCCTCGCGCAGCGCGTTGGCCACCTTCCGCTCGTCCTCGACGACCAGGATGCGCATGGTCAGATGGAGATACGGTGATCGCCGGAGTAGACATTGAACGTCTGCCCGCGGACAAACCCCAGTAGCGTCACGTTGCCTTGGCGCGCCAGCTCGATGGCGAGGCTGGATGGGGCCGACACCGCGCCCAGGATCGGAATACCAGCGACCGTGGCCTTCTGGACGATCTCGAACGATGTCCGACCGCTGACAAAGAGCGCGCGGTCGCTGAGCGGGAAGCGCTCGGCAAGCAGTTGCGCGCCGATGACCTTGTCCACGGCGTTGTGACGCCCCACGTCTTCGGCCACGCCGATCAGGCGGCCGTCGCGATCGAAGAGGCCGGCGGCGTGCAGCCCCCCCGTGTCGTCGAACACCGACTGCGCGCCGCGCAGCAACTCTGGGAACGTCGCGACGGTCGCGGGAGCGATCGACCAGTCGGCGCTGATGGGTGGGAGCGTGCACACCAGGTCGTCGATCGACCGGCGCCCACAGACGCCGCATGCACTCGTGGTCGTCACCGGTCGCTTCCCGGCGAGCGCGATATCCGCCCGATCCCTGGCCGCGCCGACGAGCATCACGTCAAGCACGTTGCCCTCAGCCCCGGCATCGACATCCGTGCAGTGGCGAATGGTGCCGAGATCGTCAGCGTCAAGGATGATGCGCTCTGACAGCAGGAACCCCGCGGCGAGTTCGCGGTCGGCGCCAGGCGTTCGCATCGTCACGATGAACGGTGATCCCTGGAGCCGGATCTCCAGCGGTTCCTCGACGGCTGCGAAGTCCGGTCGGCGGGCGCTCGACTCAGCATCGACCCGCAAGACGTCGACGGCGTACGCGCGAGACGTTCCCCTGCCGTCCTGCCCCTGCTTCACGTCCATGTCTCTCTCCCGGTCGACCCTATCCGAAGTTCCGAACAACCATGCCGCAAATACCGGCGTTTGTCACGGCTCCCTGTTGGCCCAGTAGTGTCGGCCCGGCCGTGTCTCAGTTCAGGAGACACGGCCGTCGGCCCTGCCTCCGGGGTCATGGCGGCCATTGACGCAGTCGAGGAGGCTCGCGTCGAGTGCTACCATCACACCACCGGTGACCGACGAACCTGACACGCGCATATACGCCATCCTTGTCACGGCCTCCGACCGGCCTGGCATGCTGCACGGCCTGACGAAAGTGCTGGCCGATCATGGCGCCAACATCACCTACGTCGACATCCATGTCAGGGATCCGCACTCCAAGATCTATTTCGAACTGACGCTGGACGCGATGCCGGTCGCGCAGGTGCTGAGCGATCTCCGACGCGTGTCGGGCGTGACGGACGCCGCCGAGACTCCCTCGTTCGCGAAGATTTACGGAAAGCGCATCATCGTGATGGGCGGCGGTGCGCAAGTCGGGCTCGTGGCGATGGGGGCCATCTCGGAAGCCGACCGGCACAATATTCGCGGCGAGCGGATCTCGGTCGATACGATCCCGCTGGTCGGGGAAGCGGCCCTGGCGGCGGCCGTCCGATCGGTGGTCCGCCTGCCCCGGGTGCGGATCCTGGTGCTGGCCGGCGCGATCATGGGCGGCGAAATAGCAGACGCGGTGACCGAAGTCCGGGCGCACGGCCTTTTCGTCATCTCGCTCAACATGGTCGGCAGCGTGCCGGACGCGGCAAACCTGGTCGTCACCGACCCGGTACAGGCCGGGGTCATGGCGGTCATGGCGGTCGCCGACACCGCCACCTTCGATCTGATGCGGAAGCTGAAAAAGCGGTACTGATCCAGTGAGTCCCTTATCAGACCACGGTGTCGCTGTCCCACGGCGCGCCTTCAACTATCACTATAGAATTCTGCGCGGACTATTAGGATCCACGCGCTTTCACCGAAAAGGAAGCCAGACGAGGTGTGCACTTGACGAACGTCCTGGCGGGATCGGCGCCGACCCTATCCGGGCATCTGGGCCACCCGTGAACCATCGGGGCGGGATCGCCCGTCGACGTGCTCTGACGCTCACACACCGGGGAGTAACCGCAATGGATCGTGCCGCGCTGATTGCTGTCTGTTTCGCCTGCCTCATCATGCCAGACAGACCGGCGCTCGCCCAGGGCTCTCAGGTCGGCACGGTGTCTGGCATCGTGGAGTCTTCCGATGGCGTGGCGCTGCCGGGCGTCGAGGTCACCGCCAGCTCCACCGCACTGCAGGGCGAGCGCACGACCGTCACCGACGTCAACGGCGTCTACTACCTGCGGGCCCTTCCGCCCGGCGAGTACGCACTCCAACTCACGCGGCCCGAGTTTCGACCGTACAGCCTCGACAACGTGGTCGTCGGCGTCGGCAACGTCATTGCCGTCAACGCAACGATGTCGCCTGCGTCACTGGCGGAAACCGTCACTGTCACGGCAGACGCGCCGCCGGCCATCGCCACGATGACGACAGGCCGGGCCTACGACAAGCGCGAGATCGACGCGCTGCCCATCGGACGCCGTCCCGCAGACCTCGCAGCGTTTTCGCCGGGAGTGTCGACCCCTCCCACGACCGCCGCTGGGCAGATCATCATGGGCGGCGCCTTCGGCTTCGACAACGTGTTCATGGTCAACGGCGTTGACGTGAACGACAACATCCTGGGCACGGCGAACGATCTGTTCATCGAGGACGCTATTCAAGAGGCCAGCGTACTGACGCATGGCATCTCGGCCGAGTATGGCCGGTTCTCGGGCGGCGTCGTCAACATCGTCACCAAGAGCGGCGGCAACACCTTCAGCGGCAGTTTTCGCCAGAACATCAGCAATCCCGCCTGGATTGCGGAAACGCCCAGGCAGGTCGACAACCAGCTCGAGAACCCCAGCCTGGTCAGCCACACATACGAAGGCACGTTCGGCGGACCGATCGTCCTCAATCGCCTCTGGTTCTTCGGCGCGGGCCGCTACGAGAATTCAGATTCCCAGCACACGTTCACGCAGACCGGCGGCGCCTTCACCCGCACCGCGACCAACACGCGTGGCGAGCTGAAGCTGACCGGAGCCGTCGCGCCTGGGCACACGATGCAGGGGAGCTACATCAACAACGCCACCGAGCAGGCAAACACGAGTGGCGTCGGGCTCACCCGGCTGGTCGACGCCAGCACGCTGTACACGCGTCAACTGCCCAACCACTTGCTCGCCGTGAACTATCGCGGCGTGCTCGCACAACGCGCGCTCGCCACCCTGCAGTACTCGCAAAAGCGACAGGGGCGCCGCAACAACGGCGGAACAAGCCCGGACATCTTTGACTCACCGTTCCTGACGCAGGGAGCCAGCGGGGAGGTGCCCGGGTTCCTCTTCTATCACGCGCCATTCTTCGATGCGACGGATCCGGAAGATCGAAACAATCGCCAGGTGACGGGAAGCCTGAGCTATCTGGCGTCCACGGACCGGTACGGCAGTCACGATCTCACCGCGGGTGCCGAGTACTTCGTGAGCACCGGCGTCGGCGGAAACTCACAGTCGCCATCCGGTTCCGTCTTCGTGACCGACTACGTGGTACAGGACGGCCAGCCCGTCGTCGACGACCGGGGGAGGCCAAATCCGCGGTTCGTGCCCGGCGTCTCCGAGGTCTGGAACTTCCTTGCCACGCGTGGTGCCACGATCGACATCAAGACCACATCGTTCTACCTCCAGGATCGATGGACGGTCACGCCGCGGCTGACGCTGCAACTGGGCGCCCGGATCGAAGCGGTCCGCGGGGATGCGACCGGCGACATTACCACTGTCGATACGACGTCGATCGCACCACGCCTTGGCGCCGCGTTCGACGTCCGCGGGGACGGCGCCACCGTGGTGCAGGCTACCTACGGGCACTATGCAGGGAAGTACAACCAGGTTCAGTTTTCGGCCAACACCAACGTCGGCCGCCCAAGCGAAGTCGACTACGTGTATTCCGGCCCAGCCGGCCAAGGCAGCGACTTTGCTCCGGGGTTCGATCTCAGCAACTACACACAGGTGACCTACGCCAACTTTCCGACGGCCAACGTTCAGGTCGACGGCGGGCTTCGGTCTCCAACCGTCCGCGAGTTCACGTTGGCGCTCGGCCAGCAACTGGGACAACGTGGAGATGTGAAGGCGACCTACGCATGGCGCGCCACGTCGAACTTCGTCGAAGACATCATCGACCTCACAACCGGCGTGACGGACATCCCCATGGTCGGGACGGTCTCCAACCGCGTGTTCCGCAACACCGACGAGCCAACGCGGGAATACCAGGCAGTGATCATCCAGACCGGCCATCGACCGAGCGATGCACTCACCGTGCGTGGCGATTACACGCTCCAGCTCCGCAACCATGGCAACTTTGTCGGCGAGACCGCCAACCAGCCAGGCATTCCATCGATCATTGGCGACTACCCGGAAGTCTTTGGACCGGCGCTCGACCGACTCGCGCCGACGGGCCGGCTCGACAGCTACCAGCGACACACGCTTCGAGTCTACGGTGTCTACTCGCAGCGGTTGGGTCGTCTTGGGTCCGTGGACCTCTCGCCGATCTGGAGCGTGCGCTCCGGCGGCGTCTACGGTCACAGCGCCCCGATCCGATTGACGCCGGAGCAGCTGGCGCTCAACCCAGGCTACCCTGCCGGCAACATCAACCCCTTCGTACGCCAAACGGTCTTCTTTGGCTCGCGCGGCCAGTACGACTTCAAGGGCTACGGTGTGTTGGACCTCGCGGCGACCTACAGCGTTCCCGTCTGGCGCTCAGCCGCACCCTGGTTCAAAGTCGAGATCTACAACGCGTTGAACAATCAGAAGACCATCAGGTGGGACACCACGGTCGGGGTGGACTCGAACAGTCCGGACGACGCGAACGGCATTCCGACAGGATTCGTCGAAGGCCCCCGGTACGGCACGGCCACGAGCGACGCCCACTTCACCGCAACCGTATTCGGGACAATCGGGCGGACGCGCCTTCAGAGCCGCGTTCGGGTTGCGCTTCTAGGCGCTACTTTCTCGACCTACAATGGCTGAGACAGCAGTCTCCACCATGCAGCAGGACAAACGTCACGCAGAGCGCGTCCAGATCCTCGGCGAGCTTCGGGGCGACATGCAAGTGTTTCAACCGATGCACGTCCGTGAGATCAGCCGGCAGGGCGTGACCCTCGAAACCGTCTTTCCGTTGCATCTGGATTCGCTCCACGACGTGCGGCTCAGCCTGGACGACACATCGGTGGTCATCCGGGGGCGGGTGATTCATTCGCACGTGAGCGATGTCGAGCAGGACACCATCGTCTACCGCGCCGGCCTCGAGTTCGTCGACCCGACGCCTGCGGTGATGCGCGCCATCGAAGGGTTCCTCGGCGCCGTCAAGGTCGATCGCGGCGGGGGCTAGGAGTCCGTGGTGACAGTTCAGCGTGCACCGAGACGGTCGAATGCAGGCGGACTGTTACCACGGGCTGCTCGCAGCCAGCGCGAGTCCTCGCGCGATCACGGTGCTGGCCTTCTCGGTCAGGTTGTAGCCACCCACGGCATCCGGAGCGACCAGCACGGCATCGTCGACATCGGACCCGGCCTGTAGCGCACCTCCCACCGGTCGGCAGAGATAGTCAACCAGCACGAAGTGGTATTGCACGCGTCGTTCGTCATCCAGCATGATGCGGTCGAAGGTCTCAACCATCGGCCCCACCTCGACCTGCAAGCCCGTCTCCTCGAGCACTTCGCGCGCGGCACCATCCTCGAGCGCTTCTCCGAGTTCCAGCATGCCCCCTGGGAGGGTCCACCGCCCGGCCAGCGGCTCGTATCGGCGCCGAACGAGCACGACCTTGCCGGCATCGACGATGACCGCACCAACGCCGACCATCGGACGCGCGGGATACTGGCGCGTATCCCTCCTGTCGCTCACTCGCCCATGACTTTCACGACGACCCGCTTCCGACGCTGGCCGTCGAATTCCGCGTAGAACACCTGCTCCCACGGTCCAAGATCCAGCGCGCCATTCGTGATCGGCAACATCACCTGGTGACCCATCAACGTGCGCTTCAGATGCGCGTCGGCGTTGTCCTCGCCCGTGCGATGGTGCCGGTAGTCAAGGCCGGCGGGCGCCAGCTTCTCGAGCCAGATCGCAAAGTCGTGAATGAGCCCATCCTCCCAATCGTTGACGTACACGCCCGAGGTGATATGCATCGCGGACACGAGCACCATCCCCTCTGTCACGCCGCTGTTCTCGACGATCGCCGCGACCTCGTCGGTGATACGGACGAACTCCTGTCGCTGCTTCGTCTCGAACCACAAATATTCTGTCCGCGTGGGCATATCTCACCTCTTTCAAGATTGACGCCCGAGCACTAACGCCGGATCGGCGCTCATGCCGGGCTCGGCGACGACGCCGGCGCGATACCGACGCAGGCCAGCGGCGGCGATCATCGCGGCGTTGTCGGTCGACAGCGCCAGGTTCGGGGTGAACACCGGCAGACCCTCGACCGTGCCCCTGACCACCGCGTCCGCGCGCAGTCGGCTGTTGGCCGACACGCCACCGGCAATGCCGACGCTGCGCGCGCCGAACTCCCGAGCGGCATCGAACACGCGATCGAGCAGCGTCTCGACCACGACGCGCTGAAAACTGGCTGCAATGTCGGAGACATGCTGCGACGGCAACTGTGCGTCCGGCGCCAGGCCGATCGCGACGCGACGCGCGGCGACGTGTCGCAGCACCGATGTCTTCACGCCGCTGAAGCTGAAATCGCGGCGCCCCGGGAGATGCGGCGCATTGCGGTCTGGATGCGTCAGTCGCGTCTTTGGTAACGGAATGGCGCGGTCGTCGCCCTGGGCTGCGACGCGGTCTATGGCCGGTCCCCCCGGATAGGCCAACCCGAGGAGCTTGGCCACCTTGTCGAACGCCTCCCCCGCCGCATCGTCCCGGGTGCGCCCGAGAAGCTCGTACTCGCCTGGCGTGTCGATGCGATACAGACTCGTGTGCCCCCCGGAGACGACGAGCACGATCGCCGGCAACGGCATCTCGCCCCCTCCGAGGACGAGCGACTCGATATGTCCGGCCAGGTGATGCACGGGAATGAGCGGGACCGCCTTCGCCCACGCGAGCGCCTTGGCGAACGCCACACCGACAAGCAGCGACCCGATGAGGCCCGGCCCCTGGGTCACGGCAATGGCGTCGTAGGTCTCCACCGCCGCATCAGAGAGCGCCCGCTCGACGACACCGCAGATGTCGCGCACGTGCTGTCGAGCCGACAACTCCGGGACGACGCCGCCCCACTCCCGGTGCACGTCGGTCTGGGACGCCACGACGCTCGAGCGCACGCGCCACGGCCGATCGCCATGACCCGTTTCCTCGACGACGGCCGCCGCGGTCTCGTCGCACGACGTTTCGATGCCGAGCACGACCATCTCGCTGGCGCCGCTCACGCCTCGCTGCTCGACACACGACCGCCCGGTGGAGGACGAAGGGTCGCCGCACTGGTGAAGACGGCGTTCCTCACGGCTGTGCACGAGCGAGGTCGGCCAGCGACGAGGCATACGGCGGCCGTGCGATACCGCGTTCGGTCACGATGGCGGTCACGTACTTCGCGGGTGTCACGTCGAATGCCGGGTTGCGGATCTTTGCGCCCTCGGGCGTCACCCGCGACGTCCCGACATGCGTCACCTCGCGGTCGCTGCGCTCCTCGATGGGAATCTGCCCCCCGTCGGGGGTGCCGAGGTCGACCGTGGACAGGGGTGCCGCCACATAAAACGGTATGCCGTGTTCCTTCGCGAGCACCGCCACGCCGTACGTGCCCACCTTGTTGGCGACGTCTCCGTTGGCCGCGATCCGATCGGCACCGACGACGACCAGGTCGACATCGCCAAGCCGCATCATCGACGCCGCCATGTTGTCGGTGATGACCGTCGTGTCGATGCCATCCTTCACCAGCTCCCACGCCGTCAGCCGCGCGCCCTGCAAGAACGGGCGCGTCTCGTCGGCGAGCACGGCCACCTTCTTGCCCTGCTCCACCGCCGCGCGGATCACGCCGAGCGCCGTGCCGTAGCCCGCCGTCGCCAGCGCGCCGGCGTTGCAGTGCGTGAGAATGTTTGCCGTGTCCGGCACCAGCGTCGCGCCATGGGCGCCCATGGCGCGGCAGCTCGCGATGTCTTCATCGTGAATACGTCGAGCATCGTCATCGAGGCGCTGCCTGATGTCATCCACCGAGCAACCCGCGTGCGCGGCGTCGGCGAACGTGTGCTTCATCCGATCGATCGCCCAGAACAGATTCACCGCCGTCGGCCGCGTCGCCGCCATCAAGTTGCATGTTTTCTGGAACTCGGTGGCGAGCTGCTTGGTGCCGGTTGCCCTGCTCTTGCGCATGCCAAGCGCGATGCCCATGGCTGCAGCCACGCCGATCGCCGGCGCGCCGCGAATGACCATCGTCTTGATCGCCCTGGCGACCTGCGGCGCCGTCGTGCACGTGACGTAGACCTCGGCGGACGGCAGCTTCCGCTGGTCGATCATCACGACTGAGTCGCCCTTCCGCTCGATCGTTGGCAGCATACGCAGCCGATGATATCAGCGTCCGCGACGCACCCGTTCGCGCTGGTCGCCGGCTGCCGGCGAGGAAACGACCGGCAGGTCGTGGCGCGGAGCGCTTCAGTGTCCGAAGTGCTGAGCGTAGTCAGCCATCGCGGCCAGCACGACCTTGCGCGCGTGCGCGCGCCCGTAGACCTTGGTGATCCGCGCCCGCGTCGGCTGGCCTGGCACCAGCTTATAGGTCAGAAAATAGTGCTGGAGTCGCTCGACCAGTACTTTCGGCACATCGCTCAAGGTCCGCGCCGCGCCCCATACGTAGTCGTTCTCGAGCACGCAGATGACCTTGTCGTCGGCGTCCTCACCATCGACCATCTGCAGGCCGCCGATCACGCGCCCACGCACGATGATTTCTCCGCGCGTGATCGATCGCTCGCTGAGGACGCACACGTCCAGCGGATCGCCATCCCCCTGGCGCGCCTTCGGAGACAGCCTGCAGACGCGATCGGCACAGTACGTGCGCGGGACAAAGCCGTAGAGCGACGGGTGCTGCGCGGACGAGCGCTGGGGTCGATCCACGATGAGGTAGCCGCTCACCTTGTCGACCTCATATTTCATCAGGTCAAAGGGCGTGATCTCGACGAAGACGTTGACCACGTCCGGCGGAGCCGGACCCACATCGAGGCCGTGCCACGGGTGGGGACGAAAGTGATTCACTGCCGGTCTTGGACGGCTTGGACGGGGCGGCATGCTGAGATTATGGCACTCACCGTGTCGGGGGGAGCGCGCCAGCTGATGAATGGCTGGGAGGCGCAGGTCAGGCTCTGTTACGGTGCGGCTCCTCCGTACGAGACGAGCAGCTTGGTCTCCGGCGGCAGGGCACGGTACAGCGC
>JAQBVV010000110.1 GCA_027622905.1 Acidobacteriota bacterium | reverse complement strand
CTGAGACGGGACACTCGATTGTGACGATTCAGGTTGTGCCGCTCCATGGCGGCTCGGGTCCAAGGAGAGCGTCGATGCCACTCGTGCTCGCACTTGATCAGGGAACGACGAGCTCGCGGGCGATGCTCTTCGATCACTCCGGGCATGCGCGTGGCATCGCCCAGCGCGAGTTCGCGCAACACTTCCCGCAGCCGGGGTGGGTCGAGCACGACGCCGACGAGCTCTGGGCAACGCAGATCGGCGTTGTCAACGAGCTGCTCGCGCGAGAGCGGGTCGCGCCCGCCGACATCGCCGCCGTCGGAGTCACGAACCAGCGGGAAACGACGGTTGTCTGGAACCGGCGCACCGGCCGGCCCATCTATCACGCCATCGTCTGGCAGGATCGACGCACCGCCGCAGCGTGCGATCACCTGCGCGACAGCGGTCATGGACCCATGGTGCGCGACAGGACCGGCCTGATCATCGACGCGTACTTCTCGGCTACCAAGCTCGCGTGGATTCTCGACAACGTCGAGGGAGCCCACGACGACGCGGACGCCGGCGCCCTCGCCTTCGGCACGGTCGACACCTGGCTCGTCTGGAATCTGACGGGAGGGACGTGCCACGTCACCGAGCCCAGCAACGCCTCGCGCACGATGCTGTTCAACATCCACGCTGGCGACTGGGATGCTGATCTCCTGGACCTGCTCCGCATTCCCCGCTCCCTGCTGCCAGAGGTGCGTTCGTCCAGCGAGGTCTACGGCGCCGTGACGTCGCCAGACACGTCGCTCAGGGCGCCGATCGCGGGCATCGCCGGCGATCAGCAGGCGGCGCTGTTCGGTCAACTGTGCCTGGAGCCGGGCCTGGCCAAGAACACCTACGGCACCGGCTGCTTTCTGCTGCTGAACACCGGCTCGACGCCAGGCGTCTCGGAGCATCAGCTGCTGACCACGGTCGGCTGGCAGGTGGACGGGCGCACCGAGTACGCGCTGGAAGGCAGCATCTTCACGGGCGGCGCCGCGGTCCAGTGGCTGCGCGACGGACTGGGCATCGTCGAGTCCGCGGGCGAGGTCGAGTCCCTGGCGCGTTCGGTCGACGACACCGCCGGGGTCTACGTCGTACCCGCCTTCACCGGCCTGGGGGCACCGCACTGGGATCCGTACGCCCGGGGCACGATCGTGGGATTGACCCGTGGCACAACCAGTGGACACATCGCGCGTGCCGCGCTGGAGGGAATCGCGCACCAGGTCGGAGATGTCGTGGACGCCATGAAGCAGGATACCGGTCTGGACATCATCGAGTTGCGCGTCGATGGCGGCGCCGCCTCGAACGATCTGCTGATGCAGTTTCAATCGGACATCCTCGGCGTGCCCATCGTGCGCCCGCGGGTCACCGAGACCACCGCGCTCGGGGCCGCCTACCTCGCGGGCCTGGCGGTCGGATTCTGGAAGGGGCGCGATGACATCGGCGCCAACTGGCATATCGAGAAGCGCTTCGAGCCAGGCATGTTGCCCTCGGAGGTTGAACATCGCCGGTCCCGCTGGGCGTCGGCGCTCGACCGGGCCAGGCGCTGGGAGACGCCGTAGTTCATGGGAGCGTACATGATGGATACGAGATGCGGCACGAAGACGGGGCAGCGAGCATGAGCCAGTTACTTTCGCGCGACGCCGCCTGGGCGCTGCTCACGGAGTGGACCGCGGGCGAGAGCCTGCGGAAGCATGCGCTCGGGGTCGAGGCCGCCGTCCGCGGCTATGCGCGGACGTTCGGCGAAGACGAGACGGCCTGGGGCGTCGTCGCGCTGCTCCACGACTTCGACTACGAACGCTTCCCGACGCCGGCCGATCATCCGTTCCGTGGCTGCGAGGAACTGGAACGCCGCGGGTATCCAGACTGGGTCATGCGGGCCATCCTCTCGCACGCCGATTACTCGGGCATCTCGCGGGACAGCCCGCTTGAAAAGACGCTCTACGCCTGCGACGAGATGGCCGGTTTCGTGACCGCGGCGTCGCTCGTCCGGCCATCACGAAGCATTCTCGACCTCGAGACGCGTTCGGTGCTCAAGCGGATGAAAGACAAGGCGTTCGCGCGGGCGGTGTCGCGCGACGATCTGCGCCGCGGCGCGTCGGAGCTTGAGTTGCCGCTCGAGTCACACGTGACCAACGTGATCACCTTCATGCGCGAGCAGGCCGACGCGCTCGGGCTTCGCGGCACCGTGCCGTCGACCTGACCCATGTACCCCCTGGCCCGGCCACGATGCGCGCGAAGCCGTTTGAGTCTAGTCCTCGAGCCGCTCGACCGTCTGGATGAGCGCCGCGAGATCTCTGCTCCCCTCTCCACGGGCGATCATCTCGTCGAGATGCTTCCGCACAACGCCAGCGGCCGGCAACGTTCGACCGACCTCCCTGGCCAGTTCGAGGACGATGTTGAGGTCCTTGTCGTAGAGCCGCGTCGCCATCCCGGGCTCGAACTGGCGCTCAGCCATGCGGGCTCCGAACTCCTCAAGCACCCGACTGGCGGCGATCCCGCCGAGCAGCGCCCGGCGGAGCGTGCGCGGGTCCAGACCGTGACGCTCGCCGAGCGCCAGCGCCTCCGCCACGCCTTCGGCGTTGACGAGCAACGCCAGCTGGTTACAGGCCTTCGCCACCTGACCGGCGCCGTGGCCGCCCATATGCACGATCTGCTGTCCGAGTCGCTCCAGAATCGGCCGTACCTCGTCGAGGACCGCCGGATCGCCTCCGACCATGATGGTGAGGGTGGCCGCCTCGGCCCCGGCGGGGCCACCGGTGACCGGCGCATCCAGCATCCGCACGTGGCGGCGCTGCAACGCATCCGCCATGCGTCGCGTGGCCTGCGGCGCGATCGTGCTCATGTCGATGACAATCGAACCCGGTCTGGCTCCGCTGAGGACGCCATCGTCGCCGAGCAGCACCTCCTCGACATCCGCCGTCGCGGTCACCATCGTGACGACGACGTCTGACGTCGACGCAAGTGCGGCCGGCGTCGCCGACAGCGTCGCCCCGGCAGCCACAAGCGGATCGGCCGCCTCGCGACGCCTGGCGTAGATGCCCACGCTGTGGCCCGCCTTGCAGAGGTGCAACGCCATCGGGCGACCCATGACGCCCAGTCCGATGAAACCTATATTCATGACATGCAGGTCGCGCGATCCACGTCAGCACGCGCCGTGTACGGCAACCTTACTCCTGTCCGTTTCCGCCGACTGCGCTTGCCCGGCCCGACAGCCAGCCTGGTGATCCCATCGTTTTGCTCCCGACACGACCGACGCACCGCGTTGGACTCTGGTCCAGTCCGGAACCCGCGCCGGACCGCGTGCACGGCCAACGACGGCGTGCGTGCGACAGCGCTTTCACGCATCGAGACTGAGTATCATAAGGGCTCACACGCGAAGATGCCGCGTTTCGATCACCGTCGACCTGGTCGGGTCGTCGAACCAATCATGTGCGAACGCCGGAGGACCGAATGAGTCGTGAGCAGACGAGGATCGTGCCGATCAACACCGGTTGGATCGAGGGCGATCTGGGAACCTACCTGTTCTGGAAGGGCGAGGCGGGCAAGAAGATCTGGATGCCGGTCATCTGTTTCTACATCGACACCGGCGAGCACAAGATCATGGTGGACACAGGCATGTCCACCGCCGAGCGTGCCAGCGAGTTTCACCACAAGGCCGAACAGCGCGACGGCAAGGACGCGCCGGATGCGCTGAAAGCGATGGGCGTGGATCCGGACGAGATCGACATCGTGATCATGACCCACCTGCACTGGGATCACTGCCAGAACATCAAGAAGTTCCGGAACGCGCGGCTCATCTGCTCAGCCGCAGAGATCCAGTGGGCCTACAATCCCCTGCCGCTCTACTATCGCAGCTACGAGTCGCCCATCCTCGGCATCGAACCGCCGTTCTACGGCTGCCAGTTCGAGCTCGTCGAGGGCGTGGTGACGATCGCGGACGGCGTGAGCGTGTTCCCGACGCCAGGCCACTCCGTGGGGCACATGTCCGTGCAGGTCGAGACGACCGCGGGGGCCTGCGTCATCGCCGGCGATGCCATCTTCCGCCTGCGGAACCTGGAGCCGAACGAAAAGGAACGCTGGCGGTACTGGGTGCCGGCCCGTTTCGTCAATTCCATTGACGGATGGAAGTCGGTGGAAGAGCTCGATCGGCGCGGGGACGTCATCCTGGCGTGTCACGACGATGCGACCCTAGAACACCCCGAGTACCCGTATCCGGGCATGCCGCTGCGGAAGCGGCGCGAACCGATGCCGGGGTTGCCCTTCTTTACGGGTGAGCAGAGCAGAGCCTGACGCCGCCTGCGGGGTGTTGCGCCTCCGCGGCGCGGTGGCGCGCACACCCCTGCTCTATTGCACCTCCTCTATTGGCCCTGCCCTGTTCGACCTGCTCTATTCGACGGTCTGCGACAGCGCCCGGCGCGACGACCAGCGCTGACCGACGGCGCTGAGCGGGAGCGTAGCGGCCGCGGCCGCTACGCTCCGAGAGGAGCGCTCGCCAGATGGGTCATGTCGACAACTCCCCGAGAGGCTCGGTCGCACGATGGGCCATGACGGTCGTCTGATAAATGGGCAGCGCGCCGGCCGCCTCAGGCAGCCCCAGCTCCCGAAGCACCGTGCGGCAGACCTCCTCGAACAGCGCGCTCTTGCCGATCCGGTCGGCCGTCTGCCGAATGGTCCGGTCGACCCGCCGGACATACGCCTCGCCGTCGTCGATGTGACGACGGACGTCGTCGCCGGTCCAGACCTGGTCGCTGAGCTGTGAGAGCAGCACCGTCGCGCCGCTGACACCGCGCAATGTCGTCAGGCTGTCCAGCGTCTGGCGCACGTCTTCATAGATGGGGATCGCGCCCGGCTCGGGAAGGACATCGCCGCAGAACAGCGTGCCGTCCCAGGGGATGAACAGCGACACGCTGCCCGGCGAATGCCCCGGGGTGTGGAACACGTCCACCCGCACGCCGCCACCAAGGTCGAGCGTATCGCCGTCGTGCAGCAGATCCGTCACCGTGACATCGCCGGACGTATTCTGCTCCCGCATCCTGCCCACGGGCCGCACGCGCTCCTGATACTCGAGGCTCTCGATGATGGCCTTGTCGTTCGGGTGCGCCCAGAAGCGCGGTGTCGCGCGCTCGGCGAAGATGCCGTTGCCTCCGACGTGATCGAAATGCCCGTGGGTATGGATGACGTATTCGATCTCCTCCGGCTTCCGGCCGATGGATTCGATGTAATCGAAGATGATCGGGGCGCTGGATCGGACGGCGGTGTCCACGACGGTCAACCGCTCCGCCTCGATCACGTAGGCCGGAACGAAGCGCGGAATTCTTGCTCCGGATGCGAGTTCGATTTCACAATTCAGCAGGAGTGCATGGACGTGCGGCGAGACGCGCATGCGAGATATTACCCCCTGCTCGCCTGAACAAGGATCTTCCGAGTCACGTCGCGACGTCGGCGATCGGGCACTTCCAGCTCAGATCGCCTCAGCGGCGATAGACGCGCACGGCCGGACTGAAGCCCACGACGCCCGCCGGAGACTGCACGTCGGGCTTGAGCTCGATCGCCAGGGCTTCACCCTCGCGTACCTGCACGGCGGCAAGGCCGACCACCTGCTGGGGCACGAGCTCGTACCCGACGGCCTGCATGCCATACCCCTTGTACGGCGGAGAGTATGTGAAGCTCCACAGCCGATACACGACGAGACCGGACTCGGCGGTAAGGTCCGACGGCTGCGGCTGCCCTTCGTCGACCCCGAGCAGCCATTGCGTGGGATCGCCGCGTTCGTTCCTCCACCAGCCGGTGGACAGCATCCACGTGCCCGGCTGTACGTGGTGGCGCACGATGGCGAGGTGGCTCCAGGCGTACGTGTTCCGGTCTTCCACAGGGCCACCACGAACGGGTTCTGCGGCCCGAAATTCCGCTTCGCTGCGTCCGGAGTACCCCACCGTGCCTGCTACGAACCAGTTGCCAGAAGCGGTGCCGGGCACGTCCTGGTCGATCGTGCCCCAGCGCGGGGGAACGAGGCGCAGCATGCTCGCCTCGTATGCCGCGGCAAGATCGGGCGAGAAGTACGGCCAGGGGTCCACGGTGTATGGCTTCCACGCCTCGGCCACGGTGTAGGAAAAGGGCGAGACGAAGCCCGACAGCCAGGCGCCGCCGTCATGCACCGAGAAATCCACAGGATTGTCACGCTGCTCGGCGAACTCCTCGCCGGCGAGCAGCCGGACATACGGCGCAAGGGAGCCACGCGCCAGAAGATCGTCCTGCAGGAAGGCCAGCGCACCGCTCAGCCGGTTGAGCACCATGTAGATCGAATAGGTGTCGCACCCGTTCGCGAGCACGACCCGAATGGTGTTCGGCGCACCCAGCAATGAAATCTCGATGACCTCCGCGTCGGCAGGCGCGCTGATCGGGACGTAGTCCGCCTCGGTGCGCTCGGCCGGCGGCGTGTTGAGCGGCCTCACCCCGATGTATCCATGATCGATCGGCGTGACATGGTCGGCCACCATCAACCCCTGGGGCGTCGTGCCGATCACGTCCTCGATCCGCACGACCGGGCTGGTGAACGTCACCCGGCCCGTCAGCGGGCACCGGGGCGGCTCCACCGCGTGGAACACGTCGCTGAGACTCGGGTACCAGCTCGGGCGTTCGACGTACCCGCCAGCCGGCGCGGGAGGCAGATCCTCGGAAAGCGCGTTGCGAAACGCCCCGGCCTCCGAGCACACGAGCACATTGCCACTGAACGAGAACTCACCGGGGCTGCACGGTGCCCCGAACCCGCCTGGCGCCTGCGCAGTACCGGAGCCCGGCAGGCACATCACGGAGAGCAGCGCGAGTCCGCACCCCCGCAGCCACGGTACCCTCTGGATACCCACACACCTCCGTGCCCTCGGGTCGCCCGCATGAACTACCGACACGACCGGTCGGTGCTGCAGAGTCCTCATGCGTCGTGTGCCTCCATGATCGGTCGTCGCTCGCGGAGCAGGATTCCTCCGCTCAGTCATCCTGCGGTATCGACCCTGCGTGAGCGCGTTCCCTGGCCAGCGTCTCTGTCGTCTTATCGGCACCGAATTCGGTACCCGACACGATCGAGTGGCTGTCCGCTACCGCTGATCACCTCGTCGTCGGATCAACACGACAGTGGCGCGCGCGCCAACGTCGTAGGTCCTGGAGGGCTGCGGCGCTTCCTCGCCAGGGTCGCGGAAGTCCGCCGGACTGTCGAGGCAGGTATCGACCACACGTAGCCACGCGCCGCCTCCCGGCGCCTGCACGGTGAATAACCGAGGCTGCTCGGACGCGTTGATCATGACGTACAGGTCGTCGTCGCCTTCCGGGGCCCCGGACAGGTAGAAGCCCAGGCAGTGGGAGTCGGGCGAGAGATCGGGTCCGGCGTCGACGCCGTGCCATTCCACGTCGTGACGCCAGAACCGGCTCCGCCCCACGGACGCGTGCGCCTTCCGGAACGCGATCGCCAGCTTGAAGAAGCGGAAGATATCGCGATTGGTCTCCAGGCGCCGCCAATCGAGCCACGTCGTGTCGTTGTCCTGGTTGTAGGGATTACTGTTGCCGCCCTGCGTCTGCATGAACTCGTCGCCCGCGCGAAACATCGGCGTGCCGTTTGACAGCATGAGCTGGCAGCAGAAGTTCTTGACTTGCTGTCGACGAAGCAACATGACGTCGGCCGGCACGCCCTCGTCGCCCTCCCATCCGCAGTTCCAGCTGAAGTTCTCGGCCGGTCCGTCCCGGTTCTCCTCGCCGTTGGCCCAGTTCCGCCGCTCGTTGTAGGCGACGAGGTCGTACAGCGTGAAGCCGTCGTGAGCGGTGACGTAGTTGACGCTCTGATACGGATGAAACGCGTGGACCACATCACCCGGAAACAGGTCGTCACTGCCGTACAGGCGATACATGAGGGCGCCGACCAGCCCGGGATCCGTCCGGACGAATCGGCGCACGTCGTCACGGAATCGACTGTTCCACTGCAACCAGGACAGGGCTGGAAAGGCCCGGCCAAGCTGCGAGACGCCGACCGCATCCCAGGGCTCGGCAATCAGTCGCCGTTCGGCAAGCGTCGGATCCGCCATGATGTCGGCAAACAGCATCGGGTCGGTCAGATTGATCGAGCCGTCCGAGTTGCGGCTGAAGACCGATGCGAGGTCGAACCGAAAGCCGTCGACGTGCATCTCGGTGACCCAGTACCGGAGGCTGTCCAGAATCATCTTCCGCACGGCACGGTTCGGCGAGTGGATGCTGTTGCCAACGCCGGCGAAATCCTCGTAGGGCGCGGACGGGTCGGTCGAGATGGCGTAGTACGTACTGTTATCGATCCCCTTGTAGCTGTAGGTTGGTCCCGCCTGGTTGCCCTCCGCAGTGTGGTTGTACACCACGTCCAGCAACACCTCGATGTCGGCCGCATGCAGCGCCCGCACCATCCGCTTGAACTCGTCCGCCTGCGTGCAGGAGGCCGCCCCCGCGGCGTACTCGTGGTGTGGCGCAAACAGGTTCAGCGGCATGTAGCCCCAGGCACTGCCCTCCTGCGGGTCGTACTGAAACACGGGCATCAACTCCACGGCCGTCACACCCAGTTCCTGCAGGTACGGAATCTTCTCGATCAGGCCCGCATACGTGCCCCGCGTGTCCTCCCCCAGGCCCGAAGTGTGGTGCTGCGTGAATGCCCGCACGTGTAACTCATAGATGATCGTGTCTCCTTCATGGTGGGGGCGAGTATCACCGGTCCAGTCGAACGGCAGATCGCAGGCACAGCGCCGCAGATGCGCGAGTGGCGCGCGTCCGGCGTTGGAGCCGGGGCGGATTGCCGCGCTGCGATCGAATCCCGGGGGAAAGACGACGGTCGTGGCGTAGGGGTCGAGGAGGATCTTGTCCGGATCGAAGTGATGCCACTCGAACTGGCCTGCTGGCGGCGGACCGTCGATCGAGTACGCGTAGAACGCGGCGTCAGGGACTGCGTGTTCGGAAATGCGGCAGTGCCAGATGCGGCCCGACTTGTTGCGGAGCGGGTCGAACACATACCGGAACACCGGCGTCGTGACGTCGGACGGGACATAGAAGAGCAGCGTCACCGTCTCGGCGAATCGGGAATACAGCGCGAAGTTGTACGCACGCTCGTCGCTCACCCACGAGACACCCAGCGGAGACGGCGATCCCTCGCCGGTCGCCCACCGCGGGCGACCGGCTGGATTCGCCCCTCCATGTCCGTTGCCTGCGGACTCAGCCATGACGGATGCCATCCATTTACTGGGTCCGGGCGCGGATACGTCGTGTGTGGCCAGGGCGACCTCGAGCGTCGCCCTGCTGAAAATTCCCCAGGGGCATCTGAAGATTCCTGACAGGCGTGGCGATGAGTCCGAGGCCCCAGCCACAGGAAGCGTCCCACATTACACCAAGAACACGCGTGGCGGTGGCCCGCTGGACCGAGGCAAGCACGGCGTGGAAGTTGCAGGGTGTCGACTCGGGAGGGTCCGAAGAATGATTCCGCAAGTAGGCGACGTCCTTGCTTCGAACACCACGGCGACAGTCGACTATGTCCTGAGCATCGTCCCGCTACAAGGGAGTGCCGTGTGTCCGAACCACGATGCCGCGGTAGCCGAGGCGTGCGTCCTGGCGAGCGAACGTCGCGTGGATGCGTGGCTCACGGAAGACCACATCCATTTCCTCAGGATTGCGTCGTACCGTGAGAACCCTGATCGAGCGGACCGCTCAACAACGACCGACACCCCTGCCAGATCTGCCGCAGCAGACGCGCCAGAATCACGACAGCCCTGACCGGCGCCCGGACTGCCGTCAGACCGGTCCCACCTTTGTCGGCCTGCCGACGCTCGCCGTCATCCATGTTTGATAGGATTGACTGCCGGGTGCCTGAGGCCGTCCAGACCTCCGGAACGCATCCCGCGAGTCGATGGCATTCTTGACCCTGGGCTCATTGATCGCTGGCTGACCTGTGTTTACTGACCCGTGCCCATAGATCGCGCTGCCACGCTCAAGGAGGCAGAGCAGTTGCTCCGCCAAGGGAAGCTCGACGGAGCCATCCAGGCATACGTGCGCCTTGTCGAGGATCGACCGTCGGACTGGAAGTCCATTAACGCGCTTGGCGATGTGTGCCTGCGCGCTGGTGACGCAGAGCGCGCCATTGCCCAGTTCACGAAGGCGGCGGACCAGTTCTTCTCTGACGGTTCACTCCAGAAATCTGCGGCGCTCTACAAGAAGGCGCTCAAGGCCAACGCCGATCACGAACCGACACTCGAGCGGCTTGGCGAGATCGCGGTGCAGCAGGGGCTTCTTGCGGATGCGGAGCGGTACCTGAATCGGCTGGCGGATCAGCGGCGGCACCGCGGCGACGAAACCGGCGCAGCGGAGTTGCTCGTCCAACTTGAGACGCTGAAGGAAGCAAAGGCCGAACGGATCGCCGCAACGATGGCCAAGCCAGACGTGGAAGACACTGACGAGGCGATCTTCATCTCCGAGCCCGACGTCGAAGACGCCGACGGGATCAGGGTGATCTCCATGGCCAAGCCCGGCGGCGACGACACCGACGGGGTCAGGGTGATCTCCATGGCCAAGCCCGACGTTGACGACACCGACAGGGACGAGGCGCTCTCCAGCTCAGGGGCCGACGCTTTCGAACGGGAGGAGCGCCTCACGGAGGAGGTGAACCTCCTGCTGTCCCGCGCGCAAGAGGAGCTGGCGTCGCCGGACGCACAGCACGCCGAAGCAGCCAGGGCAACCCTGACTCGCGTCTTGGCGACCGGGCCCGGTCGACGCGGAGAGGTGATGAGCATCGCCGTCGAACTGGCGCTGGGTGAGCATCGAGAGAGTGCCCTCTGGTGCGTTGGCGCGGTGGTCGACGGTGCGCTCCGTGATGGTGAGCGGGAACGTGCCGTCGACTGGCTGCAGACCTTCACGCGTACCGCACCGTATGTGCCCGCCTTGGTTCGATTGGTCGAGATCTGCGTCGAAGCCGGTCTTGATGCACCCCGGCGTGTCGCTCAGGCGCAGTTGGCGGACGCATATCTGGCGGAGGGCAGAGGTTTGGAGGCCCGGGTCATCGCCGAAGACCTGCTCGACCACGACCCGGGGAGCCACGATCATGCGCGCCAGCTCTATCGTGTGCTCACGTTCCTGGGAGTCCCTAACGCTGTTGACCTTGTCAACGAACGCTTCCGCGAGCCCGCGAACGCAGTGCCGCCCGATACGGTTGATCTGACTGACGCGCTGGCCGACCTCGCTTCTTCTTCGGAGGAGGCTGGGGCCACACCGTCCTCCGACGAGAATCCGTCGGGACCCGCACCCGTTCTGCGACCGTAGAGTGTTTTTCGATTCGGTGGAGGCACCGGGAATGCCTTGCCTCCAGGCAGTATCGAAGTATCAGCGGGGTCGACCCTTCACCGATGAACGGTTGCGCGACCTGGCTGCTCCGGGACAGACACGAACTCGGTCAGGACGCTGAGGAGCATCCCGCTGTACAGCTCCAGGCGGTGGTCCACGCGACCCGGAAACGCGCGGTCGAGGTAGTCGAGCGTGTCGTGCTCGGTGTGCCAGATGTAGCCGTCGTCGCCGAACCGCGGGTCCACCTGCACGTATCCGTCCTTGTCGCCGAGCGCCCAGTTGGTCGACTCGAAATAGGCGTACTGGATACCGGCGCCCTCGAACGCGGCGTGATCGGAAAACGGACCG
>JAQBVV010000109.1 GCA_027622905.1 Acidobacteriota bacterium | reverse complement strand
ACACAGCTTCTTCTTGAACCGGCACCGCCATGGAGATGGCAGGAAAGGTTGGGTGTTGCTGAAGGCGCTCGATTCGATATCAACGACTACCGACAGCACCTGATCGACAACGCGCACTCGCGGCTCCGTGCGTTGATCGCCGAGCAGCCACACCAGGCGGGCAGCATCGAGGATGTCGTTGTGGCAGGCAGAGCCTATCGAGAGGTCCTCACGAATGCCGACACACGCGCCGCCGACCTGATCGTGATGGGCGCCCAGGGGCGCGGGGGCATCGGACTCACGCTCTTCGGCTCCACGACGCAGCAGGTCGTGCGCGGTGCGACATGCCCGGTCCTGACAGTACGAGGGTGATGACCACGATGCCCCCAGGAACCAGGAGGACCCTGACGAAAACGTCAGAAACTCTTCATATGCCAACGCGCCGGATTTTGCAGTACGCTCGTCCCAACTCGGCCGTCGCGCGACACATGTAGCGCACTTTCAGGCAAGGAGACACCCGTGATGCGACCGTTTACATGGCTTCTTATTCTGAGTAGCTCACTGCTCGTCGTGGCTTCGTGCTCGGCACCAGAGCCTCCGGCCTCTCCGTTCAGACCCACGGCCAGCATCCGAGACGTGATGCACACGATGGTTGAGCCCCGGGCGTATGTCATCTGGAACTCGGTCGCAGAGATCGTCGATATCAACGGCACCGAACTACGCGTGCCGGAGACCGATGATGACTGGGACGTCGTTCGACACGGCGCGATTGCACTGCGAGAGGCCACCAATCTCGTGCTGATGGAGGGACGGCCGGTGGCGTACCCTGGCGAAACGTCGGCTGACCCTGGTGTCGAACTGGAGCCCGAGCAGATACAGGCGCTGATCGACGAAGACCGCGCGGCCTGGATCGACGGGGTGCACGAGCTTTACGATGCGGTCGGCCCGATCTTTGACGCCATCGAGGCCAGGGACGGCAACGCCCTGATGGACGCCGGCACCAAACTCGATGTGGTGTGCGAGAACTGTCACCTGAAGTACTGGTACCCGGAAGACATGCCAGAGGCTCTGGAGGGCCAGTAGATCAGGCCGTCTCGCGGGGAGGCTCGCATGAAGAACGAATGGCGTCTCGTCGGCGCCAGCGCCCTGCTCGCAGCCGTCTCTCTGACGGCAGCGTGCGGCGGTGCGCCACGCGACGAGACGCCGCCGTCCGCTGGCCTCGAGGGAGCCGCCACTCCGGGCGTGCCCGCGGGCGACACCGCGACGCGGACGTCGTCCGATCCGATCGACCAGTCCACTGGAGGCATACAGCCTGCTCCGTCCGGGAGCGGCGCGATCAGCGGCCGAATTCACCTGGTCGGCCCGTCACCGGGAAACCCGATCATCCGAATGGGCGCCGATCCGCTCTGTTCCAGGCTCAACCGCGGGAAGCGGGTTGTTCAGGAAACGGTGGTCGCCTCCGCCGATGGCGGCCTTGCCAACGTGTTCATCACCCTCGACGGCTCCTTCCCGGCGTCGGCGGCACCAGGCTCCCCGATCACGCTCAATCAGGAAGGCTGCGTCTACTATCCCCGTGTGGTCGGGGTACGCGCGGGACAGGCGCTGGAAGTGCGAAACGCCGACGCGCTGATGCACAACGTGCACGGGGTCTCCGCGGCGGACAACGGCTTCAACGTCAGCCAACCACGGGACGGCATGGTCCAGACCTTCCAGATGGCGAACGAAGAAAGGATGTTGCGGATGCGCTGCGATGTCCACAACTGGATGACCGCCTACGTCGGCGTCGTCAGCCATCCGTACTTCGCGGTCAGCGGCACAGATGGCGCGTTCGACATGGTAGGTGTGCCACCGGGCACCTACACGGTCCGGATCTGGCACGAGCGCTTCGGGGAGCTGACACAGACGGTGCGCGTGAGCACCGGTGAGACAGCGACGATCGATTTCGAGTTCACCGGCACTGAAACGCCGCCATCCGCTGGCGTGCGCGATCTGCTCGTGCCTGCCGCCGCTGTTCACGTCGCGCGGACTTCATAGGCGCGTCGCTCCCGAACAGCCGCAATCAGGACCCACGTCTCGATCACGCGGCGTACCTGGACCATGACTTTTTTCCTCCGGTTTGAGATTTTTACGCACGCAGCCTTGCCGCAGGCCGATGGTGCCGAATCCCGCGGTGCGTCTGGCGGCCAGAACGACGTTGCGCGCACGGTACCCCCTCGATGCAGGAGTTGGCACCTGCATTGCACAAGACCACGACGCGGGAATAAACCGAACAAGTGCTACCGCACGCACCATAGGGGGTAAACGTGGCCGAACAACGAACGGAACGGGATGTCCTTCACCACCTGGTGAATGTGTGCGAGAACGGTGCGCTCGGATTCACCACGGCTGCGAAGCACGTGAAAGGTCCGCGGTTGAAGGCGCTCTTCGAGGAGTTGTCCGCCGAGCGAACCCGTTTCGTGGAGGCGTTGACGCCGCACCTGCTGCGCTTGGGGGGGCGAAACGACCCAGGCGGCACAAGTGCCGGCAGCCTGCACCGGGGTTTAATGGAACTCGGGAGCCTTGTGCCAGGCAACCACGATCATCATCTCGTGATCGAAGCCAAGCGTGGGGAGCAGTTGGCGATCGACGCCTACAACGAAGCGCTCAGTGGCATGCTGCCGCCCACCGTGATCGAGCTCGTCGAGCAGCAGCGTGACGCGATGATCAGCGACAGCGACCGTATCCGCACGGTCGATATGGGGTACGAATAGCAACTCCCGGGAAGGAGACACCATGGGACTGGCAACCACCTCCGACAACATGCGGGTCTCAACACACGACGCGGACAGCGATCCGTTTCACGATCCGGTGATCTTCGGCATCGGGATCGTGTTCGTCGCTGTGACCTCGTCATCCTGGCGCTGACCGTGTTGTTCTACTGGGGTGCGGTTTATCACGTACCGGCATGGGGTGCCAGCAGTTTCCCGCCGCCGCTGGTGCACTGACCCGTCGCTCCTGAGTCACATGCGACATCCGCGCGAGCCGACCACCCGCGCCCACGCTATTGCTGGCTGAAATGCTCCAGCACCGCCGACGCGGTCTTCGCGCCGACGACGGCCGCGAGTTCTTCCCGTGTGGCCCGCCGGACGCCGGCGAGACTCCCGAAGGCGGTCAAGAGAGCGCGGCGCCGCCGTGGCCCGATCCCGGGCACCCGATCGAGCACTGAGTCGAAGTCGCGCATCGATCGCGCCTTCCGGTGGAACGTCACGGCGAACCGGTGCGCTTCGTCACGAATGCGCTGCAGCATCAGCAACCCGGGATCATCGGTCGGCAGCGCGATCGGCTCGGGTCGATCGCGCGTGTACAACAGCTCCTCGCGCTTCGCGATCCCGACCACGACGAGACGGCTCAGGCCGATCAGTTCCAGCGCGTCGTAGGCGGCGCTCAACTGTCCTGCCCCGCCATCCACCAGGACGAGGTCCGGGAACGGCCCGCCATCGCTGATGACTTTCTGGTAGCGACGCTGCACGATCTCTCGCATGGACGCAAAGTCGTCCGGCTTTGGCGTTCTCTCGTGGCCCGGCGACACGGGCCCGGCCACGCGATACTTCCGGTACTCGCGCTTTTTCATCCGGCCGTCTTCGCAGACCACCATGGACGCCACGGTCTCGGTCCCCTGCAAGGTCGAAATGTCGATGCACTCGATACGACGCGGGACAACGGGAAGGCCGATCGACACGCGGAGGTTCTCCAGCGCGTCGAAATGCGCAGCCGTGATCGCATTGAACCGGGTCCGATACGCCAGCTCCGCATTGCGCGTGGCCAGTTCGACCAGCGCCCGCTTGTCGCCCCGGCGTGGCACGCCAACCCGTACCCGTCGCTCCGCACATGCCGAGAGCCAGGCTTCGATGGCCTCCACGTCCTCGATCTCGATCGGCAGGTTGATCTCCGATGGTGGAACCCGGTCCTCGTAGAACTGCTGGATCGCCGCCTGCAGCACGTCTGCGTCCGTGCGCACCAACCCGCCAGGATCGGCCGCCAGTTCAACGCGTTCGACCACGCGCCCCCCCCGCATCGTGAAGACCTGGATGACGCTGCCGCTCGGACCGACCTTCAGTCCGAACACGTCTCGATTGCCAAGCCCCGGCGTGGCCACCTTCTGCTGCCGGTCGTGCAACACCTGCACCGTCCGCAGCGCGTCGCGCAGCTGGGCGGCTTCTTCGTAGCGCTCCTCCTCCGCCGCTTCCGTCATGCGGCCACGCAGCGTCGTCAATAACTCGTCGTCACGGCCGTCCAGCAGGAGCTTGGTACTGGCAACAGCGGCGCCATAGCGCTCCTCACTGCAGATCTCGGATACACACGGCGCGATGCAGCGCTTGATGTCGTATTCGAGGCACGGCCGTTCCCGATTCCCGGTAATCACCTCGTTGCAGGAGCGAATACCGAAGAGCCGGTGCGCCAGTGCCATCGTCCGACGCGCCAGCTTGGCTGGCAGGAAGGGGCCCGCGTATACATCGCCGCCACGCTCGACACGACGCGCGACCAGCACCCTCGGAAACGCTTCGGTCGTGGTGAGCTGGAGGTACGGATAGTTCTTGTCGTCGCGAAGGAGGATGTTGTACTTGGGCGTCCGTTGCTTGATCAGGTTGTTCTCGAGCGCGAGCGCCTCCATCACCGAGTCAGTGACGATCACCTCGACCGAGGCGATCTCGTCAAGCAATGCGGCGTGGCGCGGACTCAGGTGGCCGGCGCTGGCATAGCTACGGACGCGATCCCGCAGCACGCGAGCCTTGCCGACGTAGATCGTGTCACCAGCGTCGTTACGCCAGAGATACACGCCGGGCTGCTCCGGCAAGCGCACGATCTGTTCCTTGAGGTCCTGAATGGGCATGCAGTACCATGTCGAGTCTAGCTTGAGCGAGGCGTATCCCTAATTATATGAAGAGATGACGTTTACCGGATTCGTGGGAACCGTCTGCATGTTCCCGATGCGCGCCATTATCGCGGCCAGCGTGGCGCTCCGCATCCACCCCAATACACTGACGCTCATCGGGCTGCTGATCAATATCGGTGCGGCATGGGCCCTGGCGGTCGACCGCTTCGTGCTGGCCGGCGCCATCATGGTGGTCGCCAACATCTTCGACTTCATCGACGGGAAGGTGGCGGCACTGACCAACACCGGGTCCCGATTCGGCGCGTTCTGGGACTCGACGCTCGACCGGTTGTCGGACATCGTCTTGTTCCTCGGCCTCATCTACCTCTACTCAAGCCTGGGACGGACCGACTACGTCATGGTGGCCGCACTGGCGATGATGTTTTCGATCATGACGAGTTACGCGCGCGCCAGGGCCGAGTCACTCATCGAGAAGTGCAAGGTCGGCTTCATGGAACGTCCCGAGCGCATCGTGCTGTTCATGATCGGCGCCTTCACCGACCGCATGGCCGGGGTGCTCTGGGTGATCCTGGTCCTGTCGATTGTCGCCGTGGCGAACCGCATCCATTACACCTACCTGACGCTCAACGGCAGACCCGTCCCGACCGGTTCGAATGTCGTGACGAGAGCGTGCTGGCGGGCCTTCTTCTGGCAGGACCCACGCATGACGCTGCCCTACGACGCATGGGTCATCGCGATTCTGGCGTTCGTCTGGCTGGTGCCACCGGACTGGCTCGGTGACCCGACCGCGTTCGGTCTCGGCCTGTGGGAGCTCCTGCGATAGCGTGGGTCTTCAACCTCAGGCGCGCAGGCACGATGGCCGCTAGCGACCCGGCACCCTTGCAGCACGCGCTCGACACCCTGAGCGCCTTCGGCCCTGTGCTCTCGCTGAAGCTGTACCGCCTGAAGCTCGACCCTGTCCCGGCGCTGCCCATTCTTCCCTGCCTCGACCACGAAGCGATGCTGCACCAGACCGTTGCGCCGCACGCGGCGGCGTACGTGCAGGAGGCCGCGTCCGGCGACCTTCACGAAGTGGTGTTCATCCCGACAGATCGGTGTATCGAGATCGATACCGTCTCGACATGGGGCGAGGCCTCCGAAGAATCGCGCGGTCGCCTCGTCGCGTTTCTGGCCGACCGAATGCCCGACTACCACGTGAAGATCCAGCGCGTGTCACCGTGGCGCGGCGATCGGCGCGTGGCGAATGCGTGCCGCGCACACGTCTCACTGCGTGACGTGCTGCTCGGCTCAGACATCGATGCCGTCGCACGACATATCGAACGGCTGAAGACGATCGGCTCGCTCATGGAGAAGCAGTCGCGCGTGGCGTCATGGGCCGTACGCACGGTCACGGCGCCGATTCTCGCGGCGGCCGGCGTCATCAGCTATCAGGTCCTGGAATTGTTTACGACGTATCTTGGCGAGCTCGGCGTGACGACCCTTCGCTATGCCGTCCTGACCCTGCTCGGGATCTGGTTTCTGTACTACGGCCTGAAGGCCGTCCAGCTGACCGGGATGTCGACCAGGGTCTGGAAGCGGGCGACTGAATACGGCCTGATTCTGGCCGAGCGCCGGAGGATCGCGTCAGCCGCGACTCGCACGTCCTGAGCGACTCGAACGGTCATCGCGCCGTCGAATCAGCCAGTCGCGGCCTTTTTGGCGGCGGCCGATTTCTGACTCTTCGCCTTTGCGCGCCGTGGAGTCGCCAGCGTCACCTTCGCCGACTTCTTCTTCGTTTTGCTCACTGAATCGAGGCTCCGGCGCAGCGCCTCCATCAAGTCGACGACCTTCGGCGGATCCTGCACCTCTGAAGCCACGACGTCCTCGCCGGCGATCTTGGCGTCGATGATCTTCCGCAACCCTTCCCGGTACTCGTCCTTGTAGTCCTTCAGATTCAGCTCGGCGTCGAACGTGGCAACGACCTGCTTGGCCAGCTTCATCTCATCGGGGCGAACCTTGGCGGGTAGCGACGACAGCTCGTCGATGTCGTCGATGCTGCGGATCTCGGCATCGTGGTGCATCGTGTACATCACGAGTCCCTTCTTCTGGGGCCGCACCGCCACGAGGTACTCGCGGCCGTACAACGCCACCTTGCCGATACCCGCCTTCCCTGCCATGCCTTCGCGCATCACCGCGAACGCGTCGGCGGCCATCGGACCGTCCGGCGCAAGGTAGTACGCGCGGTCCACGTAGATCGGATCGATCTCGCTCGCGTTGGCGAACTGCACCAGGTTGATCACGCGCGTCGATTCGACGCGGACCTTCTTGATGTCCTCCTCGCTGACGATCACGTAGCGACCCTTCTCGAACTCGTAGCCCTTGGCCAGCTCTCCGCTCGGCACCTCCCGCTCACAGTGCGGGCACCAGCGCTTCTGCTGAATCCGCGTCTGACATTCGGCGTGCAGCTGGTTAAAGGACAGCAAGGCGGCCGACTCGGTGGCGGGAAACACCTTGACCGGGATATTGACGAGGCTGACTTTGAGAAACCCTCTCCATGTTGGACGCGGCATGCTTTCCTTATCGGCGCACAGCCGCGATTCAGGAGGCAGCCACCCGTAACACGCGACCGCGACAGCACTTAGCTGATCGCAGGGGCTTGAGGGCGTGAATCCTCAGACGACGTCCGCTTCGTCTCGACTGCCGAGGTCCAGACCGGCTCCCTTCATGTGGATGTCGTGCGCCTTGATCTTGTCCTGCAGCAGGCGGCGCGCCTCGCCGTACAGCGGGCCAGGCACGTCGAGGCGCCTGGCGATCTGGCGAACCCGGGGTACCAGGAACAGCGTCACGCCTGACTTCTCCCTCCAGGACACGGCGGCGATCTGGCCCCACGACATGAACCCGCGATCCGACCAGACCCCGTCCCGGTAGAAGCCGCGGGTAATCCGCGTGCTCATCGGGACGGCATAGCCGTAGTAGACGAGCATCATGGTTTCCCCGAACAGCCGGTCCGGCGTGTGCCCAAGGACCAGCAACCGGAAGCCAACCAGGAGTCCCAGCACAGCACCCAGGGCGAGTGACAGTCCGTAGAAGCGAGGCTTGGGGTTCTCCCAGACGAGCAGCGAGGAGGCTCGGCGGAGGCGGAACCGCACCAGATCCACGAAGACTTTGAGGTTGGCCGCAAGAAACCCAACCCCGAAGAGAAAGAGCACCCGCGAGAGCAAGAACCCCGGCTCCATCGCCCGACCCGCTACGCGCGCGAGAGATACTCCCCGGAGCCCGTGTTAACCCGCACCGTGTCTCCTGGGTTCACGAATGGCGGGACCTGCACGACAATCCCGGTTTCCAGCGTCGCGGGCTTGACCTGTGCGCTGGCCGTCGCGCCCTTGATCCCAGGAGCGGTATCCAGGACCTGCAGATCGACGGCCGCCGGCAACTCGACGCCCACCGCCTCACTGCCGTAGAACTCGACCTGGATCGTCATCTCGGGCTTGATGTAGTTCATGGCATCGCCGAGCATCTCGCCGGCCAGGTGGACCTGCTCGTAGGTGCTGGTATCCATGAACCAGTACGCGTCGCCGTCCTTGTAGAGGTACTGCATGTCGCGCTGCTCGAGCGTCGCGCGGTCAAGGGTGTCCTCCGAGCGGAGCTTCTGGTCCGAGCTCGCACCGTTCCGGATGTTCCGCAGCTTCACGCGCACGAAGCCGCGCAGGTTGCCCGGGGTGACGTGCTGTAGTTCCAGTATCCGCAGCAGGTCCTCGCCCACCTTGATGAGCATGCCTTTTCTGAGTCGCGTTGCCTGTATGGAAGCCATTTCGTGGATCGTCTGAACCTGGGGAGTATGTGCCCGTTGTGCTGCCGAGTGCGCCGCGGTCTACCGGCGCCGCGACAACGGAAACCGACCGTGATCGGTCCACACCGACGCTGACGCACCGATGCTAACACAGCGTACCGTGTGCTAGCCTACGTGGAAGCGTCTGCACCAGCTCGAGCCACCAATGAGCACTCCACGAGTCATTCTCTCTCTCGCGCTCATCGCTCTCGGATTCGCCGCGGGCCTCGTGATCTCCGGGCGCACGCCCTCGTTCAGCGCAGGTAGCCCTCCGCCGGCGAACGCCGACTCCACGCAGGCCATCGCCGGCGTGCCCACTGCCGCCACCGATGAAACCCTCGCTGGGGGTGCCGCGTCCAGGCCGCGACTCCCGGACACCGCCCCGCCGGATGCCACCTCGCAAGACCCCGGCGTGGAGCAAACGCGATTCTCGGGCATGCTCCCGGACTTTTCGCGCGTCGCCGAACTCACCGTCCCGGCGGTCGTCAACATCTCGGCGCAGCAGGTCGTTCGACGCCAGGATTCTCCGTTCGCCAACGACCCGTTCTTTCAGTTCTTCTACGGCAACCGGGACGACGTCTTCGGGTCGCGCCGGCGTGTCGAACGCAGCCTGGGCTCCGGTGTCATCGTCAGCGCCGACGGTCTCGTGCTGACCAACAACCACGTCGTCGCCGGCGAGTCGGGGCGGCTCTCACGGGCCCAGCTCCCGTCCGTGTCGGTCGCGCTCGCCGACAACCGGGAACTGGACGCGACCATCGTCGGTGTTGATCCAGCGACGGATCTTGCGCTGCTGCGGATCGATGCAGGCACCCTGCCCACCATTCCGTGGGGTGACTCGGACCAGTTGAAAGTCGCCGAGTGGGTCATGGCCATCGGGAATCCGTTCCAGCTCAGCCAGACCGTGACACTCGGTATCGTGTCGGCGCTGGGACGCAACAACGTCGGTATCTCCGCCTACGAGGACTTCATCCAGACGGATGCCGCGATCAACCCCGGCAACTCCGGGGGTGCATTGGTGAACACACGCGGCGAACTGGTGGGCATCAACACCGCGATCTTCAGCCAGAGCGGCGGCTACCAGGGCATCGGATTCGCCGTGCCGAGCAACCTCGCACGCCGTATCGTCAGCGATCTGAACCAGTATGGTGAAGTCCGGCGAGGCTCGATCGGATACGTCGAGATCGCCCCGGTGTCGACGTTCGTGGCCGACGAACTCGGCGTGCCCAACGCGGGCGGCGTACTCATCCAGGCGATGCGCCGCGACACCGCCGCCTACCGGGCAGGTCTACGTCCCGGTGACGTCATCGTCGCCTTCAACGGCATTGCCGTCGTTGATAGCGGCCAGCTCTCGCGCCAGATTCAGGATGCCACGATCGGCAGCACCGCCACCGTGGCGGTCATCCGTGCGGGACAGCGCATCGAACTGGAGATCGAGATCCAGGGCAGCGTTCAGTAGGTCCCGTTCGCGGCGGTCCAGTCAGGGAGCCTCCTTCCGCCTTCTGGAATTACTTCGAGACGGTCAGTTTGAGATTGCCGTGTCGGTTCCCCTGGTGCTGAAATACGAGGCCGTGCTCGTACGACATGCGGTCGAGTTGAATCTTTCGCGAGCGGCCGCCGTTATCTGGAAGCTCGGGGGCGACGCGGCATCCGCGCACAGTGCGACCGGATCCTGGCTCGTGTGCCCGATGCTCCGCCGATGCCAGGTGACGAGTTGCCGAACCGATCACGGCAGTCGATCACTTCGTGGTCCGTAAACCAGATTCATCTGTCCAGTCCGTGCTCCGCCATCCATAGCTTGATTTGCTCGGCGACCTCTGTGTTGTTCGTATCCGCCATGACTCGGTGCGTGTTTCCGAATATGCCCTTCTCCGGAAGATACAGATTCACGGCGTCGCCACCATACTTGTTGAGTGCCGCTGCCATGAGCTTGAAGCGCTCAGCTCGGACACTGAGAACCGGCTCGGTGGTACTGGTCGGATCAACCTCTGCCGGGATGTTGTCGCCCCAGATGAACAACTGGGGGTAGGCGGCGAGCGTCCTGAATTCTTCCAAGGGAAGGCTGGAACCAGCGGAGATCTGCGTGCCGTCAGCAAGCGTTATCATCGGCACCTCGCCTTCCGGGAACAAGGCGGCTCCGTTCCCAGGCTCAAAGGAGACATAGCCGGCGATCTTGTCGGTGTTCAGGCCGGCGCGGAAAGCGCTCACACTGCCTGAGGAGTGGTTGAAAACGATCGCCCGTTCCTGGCCCTCCGCGTAAATCTCTTCGAGCAGGACGGCGAGAGCAGCGCCTTCGAGCACCCGATGCGCCTGCGTGTCCATGAAACTATCCTGATACTGGACGCGAAAGTTCTGGTTCAACGTCTCAGGATCTCGCGCAAACGCCACGTCCGGAAAATACGTCGGTTGCGGCTGCCCTACCGGCCACGTTCCGATGCGGTTTTCAAACACACTATTGGCGTTGAGATTCGGTGTGTATGTGTATGCCTCACAGCCCTGATCGGCACGCCCGATGCCGGGGTAATCGACCAGGTACACAGCGTATCCTTCCCCCAGGAAGAGGCTCTGAAAGCCAGGCCGGCCATCCATCGTGGTCTGGTAAACCCTGATGCCGGAGCCATGGGTCAATACCAACGGTGTGTTGCGCGCACCGGGCGGGATCTGCCAATCCACGATGCCATGGTCGCAAGAGAGAAAGCGGGATCCGTCCGGAACGTCGGGATTGTACACACGGGTGCCTGCGAACGCCCGCGAGCCCTGACTTTCGATCTGGAGAATCTGTGGGCCTTCCGGCTCGGCCTGTGCCTGGGCCTGATCGGGCGGGGCCGCGCATGTGACGGCGCTCGTGGCGACGGCGAGCACGAGGGCGGCCGACAGGCAATTGCTGGCGGACCGCAAGAGGTTGCGAGTATTCATTCCACCATCTCCTCTCAATGGGATACGGGTAGACGACAGGAAACACTAGTACCCCGTCGCAGTGATTTTGATCGGTTGCAAGGCGGGGAGTTCGTGAGCGGCGAGCCGCAGC
>JAQBVV010000108.1 GCA_027622905.1 Acidobacteriota bacterium | reverse complement strand
CCCTTCGCGGTGTTGGCGGCGTTCCAGTACGTCCCCGCCGGTCCACCGGTGACGCGGAACCCTTTGCCAACCGTCTCTACCTTCACCTCCGGCACGTCGTCCGGATCGGAAGCGTTGGTGCTCTTGTCGATACGAACCTGCCATCCCGCCGGCGCCTGCGCGAACAGCGGTGCGGCGATCGCGACGGCCAGAACGAGAATGAATGCAGAACGAATCATGCGGTGCTGAGACATGCCTGTTGGTCCTCCGGTTGAGCTATGGTGACCAGGGCGGGGATCGAACCCGCGGCCCGCGCATTAAAAGTGCGCTGCTCTACCACTGAGCTACCCGGCCGTGTATCGAGCGTTCGAGTGTACCACGGGCGTTCCGCGCTGCGCCCCCAGACTCGGCGTAAGCTGATACGGAGTCGCCGACCGTGGATATCGCCTACCATCCCCAGCTCGCCGCGCTCGTCTCCCGGCCTCCGGACGGCGACGACTGGCTGCACGAGATCAAGTTCGATGGATACCGGATCGGTTGCCGTATTCAGCAGGGTCGCGCCGCGCTCATCAGCCGGGGCGGACAGGACTGGACGGACCGCTTCCCGGATATCGCCGAGGACGCCCTGGGGCTCGACGCCCGGGACGCGCTGCTCGACGGCGAGGTGGCCGTCGTGCTCCCCGATGGTCGCACCAGTTTCGAGCACCTGCAGCGGGTGGCGTCCGGTGGGCCTGTTTCGTCGGGGCTTCAGCGTCAGGGAACCAACCGTGCCGCGCTGGTGTACTTCGTCTTCGATCTCCTTCGCCTGGATGGCCGGTCGCTCACGCATCTGCCGCTCGACGCCCGCAAGGCCGCACTCCGATCGCTGATACCGGATCGGCCGATCGGCCGGATCCGCTATGCGGACCATGTCGTGGGCCAGGGTGTCGCGTTCTTCACGCTTGCGCGTCAGCGCGGGCTTGAGGGTGTCATCTCCAAACGCCGCGACGAGCGCCATCACGCCGGACGCCGCGGCGGATGGGTCAAATCGAAGTGCACGCAGCGACAGGAATTCGTTATCGGCGGTTTCACGGATCCCGCAGGCACCCGCCAGGGCATCGGCGCCCTGGTGATCGGACACTACGACCACGCGCGGCTGGTCTGCGCCGGCAGAGTCGGCACCGGGTTCACCGACGACGTCGCGCGCGATCTGCGCCGGCGGCTCGACGCGATGACTCAGCCAGCCTGTCCCTTCGATCCACCGCCCAGCGGCGCCTGGAGCCGACGGGCACACTGGGTCGCGCCCTCGCTGGTCTGCGAGGTGGCGTTCACCGAATGGACCTCGGACGGCAACGTGCGTCATCCCTCATTCCAGGGAGTGCGGGGCGACAAGGAGCCGCGGGAGGTCACCCGCGAACACGCGGCTCCCGACAGCGCGCGCCGGTAGTTCAGTAGTTGAGTTACACTCGATGGCTGTGCCAACGACCATCGTGATCGGTCCCGCTGAACACCTGCCGGCGCTGCGGGCACGCGGCGTCGCGGGCGAGACGAGCGCGTTTGAAGACACCGACGCGCTGGGTGCGCTCGACGCGATCACCGACCAGTGTCCCGACGTGGTCTTGATCGAGCGCGGGTTCGCAGACACGTCACGCGGCGTGGCACTCATCAGGCGCATCGAGGCCGACCCTGCGCTGGTCACCTGCAATATCCGGGTGGTCGCGGCCGACGGTCGCGATACGCCGCCGTCCGGGAGGGCGCCCGCCTCGAGCGAGAAGCTTGCGTCACCTGCGGCTGCCCCGGCAGCGGCGCCGGTCACGGCGTTCGCCACGTCAGTACCGCCGGCAATGGTCACGCTCGATCGGCGAGGGACGCGCCGCGCGCCGCGCGCCGAGATGCCCGAGGGCATCGCCGTGCAGATAGACGGGAACACCGTCACGCTCGTCGACCTGTCCGTCATCGGAGCCCAGGTCATCTCTTCGACAAGCCTGAAGCCGGGCCAACGCGTCCGGTTCACGCTCCCGGACCCCAAACACGCGATGCGCTGCCGCGCGGAGGTTACCTGGGCCGCGTTCGAAATTCCAAAGGGCGCCGCACGCTACCGTGCGGGGATCGAATTCGTGGACCCCAATCAGAAGGTCGTCGCGGGTTTCATCCAGGCCCACGGACGCGACGCGACGTAAACCGGAACGCAATAAACCGAACGATCAGATCGCCAGATCAGGCGTCGCCAAGCAATCGGCCGGCAACCGCCGAATCCCAGCGCACGATCGTCTCGTCACGCTCCGAGCCGGTTGACACCATGACACACGGCACGCCGCTCACCTCCTCGAGCCGCTCGATGTATCGTCGAGCCTCCGGCGGGAGCTGCTCCATGCGCGTCGCGCCCTGGGTCGGCGTCGACCAGCCGGGCAACGTCTCGTAGATCGGCTCGGCGTCCATCAGCGTGCGCACGCTCGCCGGAAACTCGGAGAGGTCGCCGCCGGACGTGCGATAGCCGGTGCAGATCCGCACCTCGGGCAATCCGTCCAGCACGTCGAGCTTGGTGAGCGCCAGCGCGTCGAGTCCATTGATTCGCGCTGAATAACGCACCACGACCGCATCGAACCAGCCGCAGCGCCGTGGACGCCCCGTCGACGCGCCATACTCGTTGCCGCTTTCGCGCAACCGCTCGGCGAGCGGCCCGGAGAGTTCCGTGGGAAGCGGCCCTTCCCCCACGCGTGTCGTGTAGGCCTTGGCCACGCCAAGGACGCCCTCGATCGCGCGCGGTGCGACGCCCAGTCCTGTGCACACGCCACCGACCGAGGCGTTCGACGACGTCACGAACGGATAGGTGCCGTGATCGATGTCGAGCAGCGTGGCCTGCGCCCCCTCGAACAGCACGCCCTTCCCCGCCTGGATCGCCTGCGCAAGAAACAGCGACACATCCCCCACCCACGGCCGCATGCGCTCGCCATCGGCAATCAACTGATCGAAGACCTCCCGCCACGCAAGCGTCGAATCCTCGATCACGCGGTTTCTCGCGTCGACGTTGTCGCGCACGGCCTGTTCCAGCGTGGCTCGATCGCCAAGTAAATCTCCGATCCGGATGCCCCGGCGGGCAATTTTGTCCTCGTACGCGGGGCCGATCCCCCTGGAGGTGGTGCCGATCTTGCGCTCGCCGCGCCGCGCCTCCGACAGCATGTCCAGTTCGCGGTGATACGGCAGAATCGCGTGCGCCTTTTCGCTGATCAGTAGCCGGCCATCGACGGCGATCCCCATGCCCGCCAGTTCATCGATCTCCGTGAACAGCGCCTTCGGGTCCACCACCACGCCGTTTCCGATGATGCACGTCACGCCAGGATGCAGGATCCCGGACGGCACCAGATGCAACACGAACTTCCGGCCCTTGACGTACACCGTGTGCCCGGCGTTGTGCCCACCCTGATAGCGGGCGACCGCCGAGAAGCGGGGCGTGAGCATGTCGACGATCTTGCCCTTGCCTTCGTCGCCCCACTGCGTACCAAGGACCGCGAGATTGGTTTTTGACATTCCCCGCTATCGTACCGCAGCGCCGAGACGATCACGAAGATCGTTCTTGCGCGCGCGGGCGGCACATGCGGCTCGAGTATCGCGTGAAGATCGAGGCGGCGCTCAGGCACACGATCCCCAAGTACCGACGCGCATGCAAAGTCAACGAATTTTTTCTCTGAATTCATTTGACAAGAACGACCGCGCTTCATAGTTTCTAGTCTTTCGTCTTTCGAGGTCTCCCGATTGCCCGTACCGAACAGTGGAAACAGTGGAATACGATCGCTGCGGCAGCGCCTGCGTGGTCCGGTCGTGACACGCGAAGGATCAGGAAGACCTCGGCGACTGCAGACGCCGGCACACCGGTTCGACAGCGGGAGAACGGGATGACAGGACCACACGCGGGGTTCCAACGGCGGGTCGTGGCAGCGCTTGACGCGACGCCTTCACGAATCCCGGTGGTGCCCGGCGGGTGCAGCACCGGCCGGACCTGGCTGCTCCAGCGTCTGCACGCTCGCGCCGACGGCGCAGCCCAGTACATCAACGTCGAGCGCTGCGCCACCACGCCGGAGCGTTTTTTCCAGTCCGTCACCGCGTCATCACCCTTCGACTGGCCGGGCCGCGACCGCCCGCCGGCCTCCGCGCGCGAGGCGTTCGAGATGCTGTGCGGCTTCATCACGGATGCGCGCCAGCCTGGCGGCGCCCCGTGCACCTTTCTGCTGGACGAAGTCCTCGAACTCCGCACGTTCGAGAGCTTTCCTGGACTCCGTCACGTGCTCCGGGAGTTCGTTGACGCGCTCGCGGCCAGCCCGAATCGCTTCGTCCTGACCACGCGGTACGTGGCGCGGGTGCACCGCTTGTTGCGCGATGCCCCGCCGCGGTTCGAAGTCATGCACATCCCGGCGCTGTCAGTGTCGGAGGTCACCGACCTGCTCGCCCCCGCATTCAACGGCTACGAGCAGACCCCGACCGACGACCGGGACTACCTGAGCCAGGCCGTCCAGGCGCTGAGCGACGGCCGCGTGGCCTACGCGCGCGAGATCGGCGACGCGATGCATCGGATGGGACGGAACGCCGATCCGATCAGCGCACTTGCCGAACTGCTGTCGTCGGGTGGCGCGCTCGACCGCTGGTGTCGATTCTGCTACGAGTTGCGTCTGCATCGGGCGCGAGGCTACGGAGCGCTCAAGGCGATCCTCGACATCCTGGCAGACGAGGAACCGCTGACCCTGACGGAGATTTCGTTGCGGCTGCACCGAACCCCTGGATCGACCAAGGACTATCTGTCGTGGCTGGAGGACGTCGATCTGGTCGCGTCCCATCGGAAGCGCTACTCCTTCACCGACCCGCTGCTTCGACTCTGGGTCGGCCTTCACTGCCGACCAACGCCCCCGACCGAGGAGGAGGTCGCCCAGGAGGTGCAGCGCTATGCCCTCGAGCGGGTGCCCCACACCGGGGAACCGGAGGCCACCCTGGCCTGCGCCACCGAAGAGGCCACCCCGGACGAACGCAAGGGCTGGGGCATCATCGAGATCGACTAGCAGCCCGTGGTGAAACTCATTGAAAAGGATCGACACGATCGATCCCCCGTACTACACGGTCGCGCATGGCAATGGGCAAACGACAACATCGTGCGACGCAGGCGTCGATGTGGGTGGCCACACAGGACCTGCCCCGGAGTGCCGCGCACCCGTTCTACACGCGATTGCATCAGATCCTCGACCGAGCGGATTTCGATACGCATGTCGAGGCGCTCTGTCAGCGATTTTACGCCGACGAGGTCGGTCGTCCCGGCCTGCCGCCGGGTCGATATTTCCGCCTGTTGCTGCTCGGGTACTTCGAAGGGCTCGACTCCGAGCGCGGGATCGCGTGGCGGGCGGCCGATTCGTTGAGCGTTCGGAGCTTTTTGGGGCTCGAGCTGCACGAGGCGCCGCCGGATCATTCGACGATCTCGCGCACTCGCCGGCTGATCGATATCGAAACGCATCAGGCGGTGTTCACGTGGGTACTGCAGCGCCTCGCTGATGCGCATCTCGTCAAGGGCAAGACGATCGGGATCGACGCGACGACGCTGGAAGCCAACGCGGCGCTGCGCAGCATCGTGCGGCGCGACACCGGCGAGAGCTACGAGGAGTTCCTGACGCGGCTGGCGCAGGCTTCGGGCATTCACACGCCGACGCGCGAAGACTTGGCACGCGTCGATCGCAAGCGGGCGCACAAGGGCTCGAACGACGACTGGCAGCATCCGTACGATCCCGACGCGAAAATCACGAAGATGAAGGATGGCCGGACGCACCTCGCCCACAAGGCCGAGCACGCGGTCGATCTGGAGACCGGCGCGGTCGTGGCGGTCACGGTGCAAGACGCGGATGAGGGCGATACGACCACGAGCATCGAGACCCTGATCGATGCGGTCGAGAAGATTGAGACGGTCGTGTCCGAGGGCGAAGGTCTCGAAGAGGTCGTCGGGGACAAGGGCTATCACAGTAATCAGGTGCTCGTGGATCTCGAAGCGGTGGGCGTGCGGAGTTACATCTCGGAGCCCGCTCGTGGACGGCGTAACTGGAAGAAGCACCCCGAGGCTCGCGACCCGGTCTATCGCAATCGCCGGCGCATTCGGACGAAGCGAGGCAAACGGCTGCTCCGTCAGCGAGGCGAGCGACTGGAACGACCGTTTGCGCATCTCTACGAAACCGGCCGGATGCGGCGCGTCCATCTGCGAGGTCACGTCAACATCCTCAAACGCGTGCTGCTGCAGGCCTGCGCGTTGAATCTCGGCCTGCTGATGCGGACGCTGTGCGGCATCGGCACGCCGCGGAGCCTCCAGGGCTGTGCGACGGCGCTGCTTGACACTCTTCGGGCCCTCATTCGGCTCCCTGAGGTGCTCTGGACCGCCATCGCGACCATCTGTCAACCCTCGACGTACCTCGGCGACCGACTCGCGCGCTGTGACGATCGTCGATTACACGTGTCCGCCAGGACCGTTTTCACCACGGGCTGCTAGGCGCCGTTGAGGCGCCGCTAGCAGCGCGTTCTTTACTGTACTGGCCGCTCCGTTGGGGCCTGCGTGCCCGGCCCGGGAAGTGACGCTTTGCGTCGCCCGGCACGCTCCTCCGCGACCAGTTCCGCGACGTCCTTGTACGCGTAGATGACAGGAGCATGGTGCTGCATCAGGCCGCCGGTATCGGCTGTCGGACCATATGTGCTGTGTAGCTCGCGGTTGAGCATCCGTACCATTGTGGTCTGTTGACCCCGATGGTGGGCTGTGTGCGTCAAGCGCCGTGTCATGACCCAGGCCCGGGACCGTCGCATTTCGAAGAACTGGGTGTCTTCCATCCACCAGTCGTCGTTCTTCGCACGCAGAGCGTCGAGACGCCGCTCCGCGCACGTCGCGTAGTGCGCCATGAACGCCTGCCGGGTTTCGTCCGCCGGCAGGGGGCTGTCGGTGACCGAGATGCCGAGCATGTTGACAAACCACAGATGCTCGCTCACGCACTGATGCACGAGCTGTTCGTGAACGCTGCGTCCGCGCGAGTCAGTGGGATGGGGTCGGTGCGGAAAATCGCCGTCGTCGAACATGCTCCACACGCTCAGGACCTTGATGATCTCGGTAGCGTAGGCGTCGACGAGAAACTGGTAGTGCGTTGAACCGCTGGCCGACGCGCCGACGATGGTGGTCATGTGTGCCTCCCCGAGCGTGGACATCGCAACGACGTCTGGTCTCCACCCACGCGGTGACGGAGTCTACCATCCAGGTTCGCGCGCAGTCTCGCGGTGACGACATGCAAGCGGGCGCGTCGACACGGGCCGAGGGGTCAGAGAACGCGATGCTGTATAACTCGCTGGTGCGTTCCGTGTGACTCCGCAGGGACCGGGTGGCGCACGGGTGAGCGCGAGGAGTACAAAGCCGTGGCGGCGTTGTCGCTGCGTCGTAGCCCGATGCGTATCGACAACAGCGGAGAGAGGACAGAGATCGTATGAAGTCAGTTGCCATCAAGGATTGGAACGCGTTGGCCGACCGGGTACCGGCGCACGCGTTGGTCGCCGATGTCGACCTGGTCGTTGTCCGGGTCGACGAGACCGTACGTGTGCTGTACGGACGGTGCGCGCACCGGGGCGCCTTGATGGCGGACGGCTACGTGGAGGGCGAAAATCTGATCTGCGGCGTGCACTACTGGGACTACCGTCTCGACAGTGGCGTCAGTGAGTACAAGAACAGCGAGACACTCGCGACGTTCACGGCGTGGATCGAGGACGGCCACGTCCTGGTCGACGAAGACGAGATCGGCGCGTGGGCAAGAGAGCACCCGCAGCCGTACAAGCGCGACGCGTACCAGGGTGCGTTCCAGGATCCGACAGGCACTGCCGACGAACCCCACGTCCATTTCATCCGGGCACTCGCCGACGACGGATTGACCAAGGTGGGGCACCACGGCCCCGCCGCCGCCATGGGTGTGCCTCGCGGAAGCCTGCCAACGTGGGACGACCTGCAGTTCGTTGTCGGCCAGCTCCACACGCTGCCGCTGCTCGACGATGAAACGGTCGGCACCGATCTCGTGATCGGCCCGAGCGCGAAGAAACCTCTGCGTCTCGAGATTCCGCTGTTCGTCTCGGATATGAGCTTCGGCGCCCTGTCGGAAGAGGCGAAGATCGCGCTCGCGCGCGGAGCGGAGCTGGCAGGGACCGGCATCTGCTCCGGTGAGGGGGGCATGCTGCCCGAAGAGCAGGACGCCAACTCCCGGTACTTCTACGAGCTGGCGTCGGCTCGCTTCGGCTTCTCCTGGGAGAAGGTCCAGCGGACGCAGGCGTTTCACTTCAAGGGAGGACAGGGCGCCAAGACCGGCACCGGGGGCCACCTGCCAGGCGACAAGGTGAAGGGCAAGATCGCGACCGTACGCAACCTGCCTGAGGGGCAGGCCGCGATTTCACCCGCGCGGTTTCCCGAATGGACGAGCCTGACGCAGTTCCGCGATTTCGCCACCGAGGTGCGTGAGAAGACCGGCGGGATTCCGGTGGGGTTCAAGCTGTCGGCCCAGCACATCGAGAAGGACATCGACGCCGCGCTCGAGATCGGCGTGGACTACATCATTCTCGATGGGCGTGGTGGCGGGACGGGGGCGGCGCCGCTGATCTTTCGCGACAATATTTCTGTCCCGACCATCCCGGCGCTGGCTCGGGCGCGGCGGCATCTGGATCGCTCGGACGCGGCCGGCACCACGCTGATCATCACTGGCGGGCTCAGGCATCCGGCCGACTTTGCCAAGGCGATGGCGCTGGGTGCTGACGGGGTCGCGGTGTCCAACGCCGCGATTCAGGCCATCGGGTGCGTTGGCATGCGCGCCTGCCACACCAACAACTGCCCGGTCGGCATCGCGACGCAGAAGCCGCATCTGCGGGCCCGGCTGCCGGTGGATATCGCCGCCGAGCGTCTGGCTCGGTTCTTCTCCGCCTCCGTGGAGTTGATGACGGTGCTCGCCCGAGCGGCGGGACATCGGCACCTCAACCAGCTGACGATCGACGATCTGACGACCTACAAGACGGACATGGCGCAACTGACCGGCGTTGCGTATGGCGGCGTCGGAGCGGTATGAGGGCTTGGCACGATCTCGAACGAGCAGCGCGCGGGCGAGTGGCTGGTGTGGCAGACCGGCCTTCATGATCCGAGTTGCTCGGCCTACGCCAGGCTGTGCGGCGGCCACGGTATCCGTGTGACCAACATCGAGCGGTTGCGCCCGGCGCTCAACGAGGCGCTGGCCCGGAAAGGGCCGTCACTGGTCGAGATCATCACCGACGTTGATCTGATCTGAGGAGAGACTTGATCTGAGGAGATGCGGGGAGCGCCCGGAACGCTACGGTTCCAGCCGCTCCCCGACGCGATCTGATGGCAGATGGGATCGCCTGGGCTCCGCCCAGCCTATCGCCGGTTGGCCTGTCCGTACGCGATGGCGAACTCTCGCCGCTCCGGGTTGCCTTCACCACCGAGCGCGATGGCTTCCTCGGTGGCGCGCTCCACGTCCCAGTGGTCCACCGCGATCCGCTTCACGAGCCACATCGCCGCCGCTCGTCCGCCACCCGCGCAGTGCACGAACGCCGGCTCGGCGCCTTCCGATGTGATGGCATCGAGAAACTGGGCGGCCACCGCCGGGTCAGCTGAGCCGTCGTACGGAATATGGAAGTACTTCATCCCGGTGGCTGCCACGGCCGCGGCCTCCGCTTCGACGTTCGCCCCTTCCTCGGTGGCGCGCCGCAAGTTGATGATCGACGCGAATCCCATTTCTTCGATCTCTGGAATCGCGGTGGTCGTGATCGCCCCCGCACAGGCGATGGTGGTGCCGACACGGGCGAAGTTTCGGATGCCCTCCACTTCCTCCCGAACGACCTCCTGGCCGAGAGCCGGACTCGCGAGAAGTCCAACGAGCACGAGTGACGAGGCGCCGAATATCGATAAACGCATGCACAGCTCCTTTGAGGTCCTGGTTTGGACCATACGGACTATACAACGCCCCGGATTGTACGGCGAGGCGAGCCGCTGATCTGACTGACTACGGGCGGCGTCCGAGCACAGGGGATTCGACGATCCGCGCGCTGACCAGACCGAGTTCGACCCGACGGTTGGTGGCGTGTGCCTCCTCGGTGTTGCCCGGGTCGAGTGGCTGCGACTTTCCCAGGCCCTGGACGGTGAAGAGGTCACCTGGCAGTCCGGCCCCGATCAGGTAGTCGGCCACCGCCTGAGCCCGTCGCGTGGACAGCGCCTGGTTGTATTCGGTGGTGCCCCTGGCGTCGGTGTGACCGCTGACGGTGATGACGAAGCCGTCGGCGGTGAACAGGATGCCGGCGATCCGGGACAGGACCTCCCGGCTCTCCGGTCTGAGTTCCGCCCGGTCAAAATCGAACTTCAGGTAGCCGTCGTCCAGGCTCATGACGAGTCCGAGCGCCGTACGTCGAGTCTCGGCGATCCGTCCCAGCGCCTCGGTGAGCCGGTCCATTTCAGCGTCGGCGGCCCGGCGGATTTCCTCGGCACGCTCACGGGCCTGCCTCGCCTCTGCCCGCGCTTCGTTCGAGGCCTCCTCCGCCAGTGCGGCTCGTTGCTCCGCGACGGTCAGACGGGGTCGTGATTGCCCGCCTGGTAGCGCGGACGAAGGAGCGCGGGTCGTAGCCTAGAAGAAGGCACGCGCGTGCCAGGCGTTGCCGAGGCGTGTTTCCCAGCGGCCCGCTCTGATATCGCCGACCGAGGTCACCGTGCTGTCAAAGACCGTCGTCTCGACATCGACGGCGCCCGCGGCAGCGAGGTGTGCGAACTGGTCCCGCGCCAGGCGCTCGATGGTCGACCCACGCCGGAACAGCACGGGCGCGTGGTCGGCCAGCTCGACTCCGAGCTGCTGTTCCAGGGCCTGTGTGTGACGGAAGAGCGCGTCGATCGAACACCCTGAGGGTCCGGCCTGCCGCTGATCGACGCCGACGAACAGAAACCGGTCGTAGCGCATCTCCCGCCCCGCCGTCAGCGGCACCGCATGCGCGCCCCATTGGTCGATGAACTGGTCGACGACGGCCAGGAGCTGAGTTTGCTCCGCGTCGTTCAGCACGCGCTCGGCCGGAAAGATCCAGACTCGGGCCGCATCGGGAAGTTGATCGAACTCTACGCGCGGCATGCGGGAACCCTCTCGTGGACGGGGATGGCTAGAGCGTTTTTCGATTCGGTGGAGACCGAAAAACGCGGGAAAGCGCTTGTCGAAAAGGCCCAGACCGAAACGAAAAGCGCTCTCGCGCCATCCGGTCATCGGTCGCGTTATTGAACCGTGCTTCTCGGCGCATAGCGCCCCTCGCCAAACTCGCCGCACAGCTCGGATACCAGGGGATGACTGACCGGACGACCGGCCTCGTCGGATTCCAGGTGGCGCTCGGCCACGTACGTCGTGTGCTCGGCGCCATCGACGAGCACGTGATACCAGGGCCTGTCCTTCGGAGGGTGCGACCGCGCCACGGTGTCGTACCACTCATCGGTGCCCTGGAACGTGGCGTCGACATCGAACACCACGCCTCGGTACCCGTTCATCTTGTGATGAACGATCTGGCCTACAAAGAATTCGGCTGTGTGATCCATGGGAACCAGCATAGCTGACTCGGCGCCGTGTCGAGGTGCCGTGGGTGCCGCGCCCGACGCAGCATGGCGCCCGCGCTAGCCTACTTTCCGGTGAAGAAATGACCGCGTAAGTCGTTGACTGATACCGGTGGCCGGCGGCCGGTC
>JAQBVV010000107.1 GCA_027622905.1 Acidobacteriota bacterium | reverse complement strand
CGGTCGTAGGCCACCGACGATGGCGACAGGACTTCGACCAGCAACGTGGGGGCGCCTTCGATCGCGCGCGACGTTACCAGCGCCCGGTCGGTCACCACGACCAGGTCGGGCTGGAAGACATCCTCCGGCGTCAGGATCACGTCGAGCGGGGCATTAAACACATGACCCAGGTGCCGGCCTTCGAAATACGTCTCGAGCTGTCGCTGCAGTTGTCTTCTGGCCCACTGGTGCTGAGGGCTGGGAGTTGCGGTCACGTGCAACTCTCCCTTCAGAAGTTCGTATTGACGGCCGTCGGCCGGAAACCCGGCGAGGTCGTCGTAGACGAGGGTCTTCTTCAGGCCTGAGATCATGGCTCCCGATGGCATTCTACATCTCAGCTACCGACCCACTGTGGCACAGCGGCAGGGGACCGCGCTCACCGCCGCGGCACGAGTCGCCGCAGTTCGGGGAACCAGTTGACGACGACGCGGGCGAGTTGAATGTTGGGCGCCTCGTCGCCGCTGTTCGGGAACATCACGAAGCGGCCGTCGGGCGCGACGTCGTAGTCGGCAAACGTGGTGCCCGTCACCGACACGCCGGTCAGCCCCCCCATGAAGTTGCCCGACGCGAGCAGGCGCGGACGGGAGGCTGAAAACGTCGGGCCGTTCGCGATCGTCACCATCATGATGCCTTCATCGGTGCGGTAGTAGAGTTCACGACCGTCGGCCGCCCAGCGCGCGTAGGCCCCGCCCTCGTCGGACACCTGCCACCGCCCGCCGGCCGGCGGAAACGGCCGCACGTACACCTCGACCCGTCCGCTCTCGTTGGACTGGTAGGCCACCCACCGGCGATCCGGGGAAAACGCCGCCTCGGACTCCTGGAACCGCGTCGCGAGAAACGGCAGGACCTTGACCTGGTCTGCGCTGAGGTCGATGTACGCGATGTCGGCCCCGCCGGCCCAGCCGGCGGCCTCATCAGGTGCGCCTCCTCGGAGCGCCAGCAGATAGCGGCCGTCAGACGACCAGTCGCTGACGAAAAGCTGCACGTCCTCGTGTGTCAGCTGCACGGCCTCACCCGATCCATCGGCCGCCTTGCGCCACAGATCGTCGGAGCCGTCGGCGTCGGAGGAGTAGATCAGCTCCGAGCTGTCGGGCGACCACACCGCGGGCCCATCGATCCCGTCGGCGAAGGTCAGGCGGGTCCTGGTACCGCGGTCCAGGTCGTACACCCAGACGTCCCAGTTGCCGCCGTTGAGTTCCGTCATCGCCACCCGGCGTCCGTCGGGCGAGACACGGGCCTCGACATAGGTCCGCGCTTCGGGCAGCAGCGTGGTCGTCTGCCCCTCGCGGTTGAGCCACACGGCGGCGTACTGGCCCGGTCCTGAGCTCCCCCGGCGGTGCACCAGAACGCCGTTTTTCGACACGCTGTACTGCGCGCCGCCGCTGCCCGGGTCGTCGGCCACGCCCTCTGCCACAGGCGCCACACTGCCGACAAGTTCGAGCCGGTCGGGATCGAACGGCACGGCGAACAGCGTGCCCTCGTTGACGAACAACAGGTGACCTGACTCCGCGTCCCGTCCGTAGTAGCCACCGCGATAGACGACCGTCTGCACGCCAGTGTCGAGGTCAACGACCTTGAGCGAGGCCGCGTCAAAGCCACCGGTGCCGGCCACGTGCGCGGTGAAGAGCACGCGCCGCCCGCCGGGCAGAAACTGCGGCCAGCGGTGTGTCGCTTCCTTCGTGCTCTCGTCGAGTGTCGTCACGGGTGTCGGCTCGCCGCCGTCGGCGCTCACCGACATCAGCCCCGAGGCGGGTGACGGCGCGTACACAATCCGTCCGTCCGGGCCCCAATCGGCGCCGCGGCTCCGATCCACGCCCACGACCTTGAGCGGCGTGCCGCCCGTGGCCGGCACCTTCTCGATTGAGGTGGGCAGCGCGAAACCCACCCAGGCGCCGTCAGGCGAGAAGAACGGGTTGTACGTGCCGCCCCCGGTGAGCGTGTTGGCGTTCGTGCTGTCGAGGCGGCGGATCTGCAGCCGCGACTCCTGGTTGTTCCCCGTGGCAATGATGATCTGGCTGCCATCGGGCGAGAGGACAAGGCTTGATCCGAGCGAGAGATCGCGCAGGTCGTCGGCCCCGCCCCCCGCCATGTCGAGCCGCAGCGTCGGCGCCGCCAGTGTCTTTGCGCCGGGCCACAGCAACGTGGCCGCCAGCGCCAGCGCCAGCACCCCGGCCGCGGCCCACGGCAGGTACGCACGCCACGCGGGCGCCTCGCCAGCGCCGGCGTCGAGGATGGCCTCTGCCGCCTGGGGATCCTCGATGTACTCCTCAATCGTGACGCGCGCGTCGCCGATGGCCTGGATGCGTCGAGAGGCGTCCTTGCGCAGGCACCGGTGCAGCAGTGCCCGAATGCGCCGCGGCGTGCCGGCCGGCAGCAGATCCCAGTTGGGCTCGCGGTGCACGATGGCGCCGAGGACGTCGGTCATCGTCTCGCCCGCAAACGTTCGCTGGGCCGTCAGCATTTCGTAGAGCACGCAGCCAAAGGCCCAGATGTCGGTGCGACGATCGACCGTGCGTCCGCGCGCCTGCTCCGGACTCATGTAACCCGCCGTCCCCAGGATGATGCCGGGCTGAGTCGTCGCAAGCTCGGTCGGGGACTCTGACACCCGAGACGCGCTGCCTGAGCTTTCGCCGGTAAACAGCTTGGCCAGGCCGAAGTCGAGCAGCTTCACCGTGCCGTCGTCGGCCACCATGACGTTGGCTGGCTTGAGGTCGCGGTGCACCACGCCCTTGTCGTGGGCCGACTCGAGTGCCCGTGCGATCTGCAGGGCGATGGCCAGCGCCTCGGCCAGCGCCACGGGTCCGGCTTCCAGCCGCTCGTGCAGGTTCCGTCCCTCGGCCAGCTGCATCACGAGCAACTTGATGCCACCAGCATCTTCCAGTCCATGGATCGCGGCGATGTTCGGGTGGTTGAGCTGGGCGAGCAGCTGGGCCTCTCGCTCGAGCCGTCGCATGCGGTCCGGATCGCCGGCCACCTCGGGGGGGAGGACCTTGATGGCGACCTCGCGCCGAAGCGTCGTGTCTTCAGCCCGGAACACCTGTCCCATGCCGCCTTCGCCGAGCTTTGCAATGATCGTGTAGTGGTTCAGGTGTGCGCCGACGTCCATGCAAATTCCTTCCCGAAGAGACACAGGTGAGCCGCGAGCACGGCGACGCTATCCGAAAGCGGGCGATTGACCAAGGCAGCGCCTCCGCCAGAAGATCGTTCAGTTTGCGTTCGAGTTCAGGGAGCGGTGACGCTCAGTCCCGGCGCGGCGGGACTGAAGAAGTCGCAGCGGATAGTACGAGAACTATTAGAACGCACGAGAAAACTCATTTCAGGATTGCAGCATGTCTGAAGGATTCCGTGTGCCCGCCATAGCGACAGAGATCGAGCCGGATCGGACGGTTGGGGGGACCTCTCGTGCCACCGGTTCCTTACTCGGTTGCGCCCTGCTGTGTCTCCTTGCCTCCGCGTGCTCACCGGGCGAGCATGCTGATCTTCTCCTTTCGAACGTCCACGTTGTGGAGGCCCGTCTTGGAGTGGTGCTCTCCAACCAGGATGTGCTCGTCAGCGATGGGCGGATCATCGCGGTCGTGCCGCATGGGAGCCGGCGTGTCCGAGCGGATACGGTCGTGGCGCTCGATGACGCGTACGTGATTCCGGGCCTCTGGGACATGCACGCCCATATCCGGTCCTACGAAGGTCAGGACATCCTTCCCATGTTCGTTGCCCACGGCGTCACCGGAATCCGTGATCTGGGGCTCACCGACTTCGGCCTCATACGACGATGGCAGGGTGAGATCGAGCGAGGCGTGATGCCGGGGCCGCGCATCGTATCGTCGGGGGTCATCGTCGAGGGTGCAAACCCGCGCTTCCGAAGCTCGGTATCGGTGACCGCCGTTGATCAGATCGCACCGAAGCTCGATCCGCTCGTCGACCAGGGGATTGAGATCATAAAACTGTTCGAGAGCGTACCGGAGCCAGTCTACCGGGCGTTGGTCTCCTATGCGAAGGCGCGAGGTCTTCATTCTGCGGGGCACACGCGGGATCAGGTGGACGCCGCAGCGATCGGCCTGGGGTCGATCGAGCATCTTCGGGGCACCGTGAACAACATCGATCTGGCCGACATCGCGACAGATGCGGCGGCTCTCGACCGATTCGCGGCTGCCCTTACGGCGGCCAACACATTCCAGTGTCCCACGCTCGTTAATAATCAAATGACTGCCGAGGGTTTGTTCGGGAACGACGCGTCGTTGGTGCACACGCCGGCGTATCATCGGGCGTGGTGGGACTCGATGACGCCCGCTGACACCCAGGTGCTTGAGGTTCGGGCCTCGCAGAGTCGAGAGATCACCGGGCAGTTGGCCCGGCGCGGAGTGAAGTTCCTGGCCGGAACGGACACTCCCAATCCCTACCTTCCCGCCGGCCTCAGCCTCCACGCTGAGCTTGAGGCCTTTGTCGATGCGGGTATGACCTCGGCCGAAGCACTGCGTACTGCAACCGTGAATGTCGCCGAGTACTTTCATCGTGAAGGTGAATGGGGACTGGTGGCACCCGGATACGATGCCGATCTCGTGCTGCTGCACCGGAATCCGCTCGAAGACATAACAAACACCCGGGCAATCGCCGGCGTGATCGCCAAGGGGCGTTACCTGCCGAAGGAGGGGCTGCAGGAACTCAAGGACGACCATGCGCGTCGGATGGCCCTTGCGTCTCCTCGCGACTTCGACCAGGCGATCTATATGAGGGTCTTGGGAGCCGGGACCGACGGCGCACGGCAGATCCATCCGGACCCACTGAATGACAGCAACCTGGTCGTCGAGCCCTTCCACCTGCTACGGTTCTCCTAGGTCTTGATCGATGCCGGGGCGATGGACGAAGCGCGCGGGATCCTGGAGTGGAATGTCGAGCTGTTTCCCGATGATGTCGAGACTCGCTCGCGCCTTGCTGCCTTGCTCGGGAAACCGATCGGTTCATCAACAGGCGGAGGCACGCCGTAGCAGGACGACTGTGGTGCGCGCCGACGGCGTCCGCCTGCCTGCGCTCTCGATGGGCTGGCTGCTCGCGGTGGCCCTGGCCGGCGTCGTGGCGCAGGCCTGCCGTAGAATGGGCGCATGACTCCCTCGCAACGGGCGGCGATGTCGCGAGTGCTGGAAGGCGATCCACGCATTCTGTATGGCCTCGTCTTTGGTTCGATGGCTCGCGGTCACGCCCATGCCGGCAGCGACGTGGATGTCGCCGTAGGGCTGGCCCCTGGAGCGGAACTCGAACCACTGGCCGTCGGCCGCCTGGTCAGCGACCTTGAACGCGCGTCAGGCCGAACGATTGACTTGGTCCTGCTGCACGACGCACCGCCAGCCCTTGCCTACCGGGTGTTTCGTGACGGCGTCGCGTTATTCGTTCGTGACCGGTCGGCGCTGGTTGAACGTCAAGCCCGCGCCGTGCTCGATTACCTCGACTTCCGTCCATTTGAGGCGGCCTTCGTGAAGGGAGTGCTGGAAGGCCGTGGTTGATCTGGTCGTTCTCGCGCGAAAAGTCGCCGCCATTCGGGACGCAGTTGGGCGAATCCGGGAAGTCCTGCCGGCGACCTCCGACGCATTCCTCGCCGATCGGACGGCTCGGGAAGTCGTCTCGCTGAATTTGTTTATCGCGCTCCAGGAAACCATCGGCCTGGCCACACACTGGCTGGCTGACGAAGGCGCGATGGTTCCCGATACATACGGGGACGTCTTCTCCGCTCTGGCGGAACGCGGCATCATCGATGCCGCCCTGGGAGAGCGCCTCCGCGCCGCTGTCGGGCTCCGAAATCTCGTGGCGCATCAGTACGGCGTGCTGGACTTCGTCCGGGTCCATGAGGTGGCACGCGTCGACGTGGCCGACCTTCTTGCGTTTTGCGAGCAGTTGAGCGCCCGCGTTCGCACATAAGAAGAGTCAGCGCTGAAGGGCCACACAGCCAGACAGGTTTAATAGGCGCGAAGAGGCGACCGCCTTCCATCGCCAGCGTCAGATAGGGAACTTATGTTCGGGAAAGACCCACGTCATACGGATTATCGGCTGCCGTCGGGAAACCTCGCCGGTGATGTTACCCCGCATGTCGGACTGCACGCCGAAGGTGGCGCCGACACACCACAGCCACCACACAGATCGGCACCACAACAAACCCGACGATGATCGTCCACTCCGTCGCCACCTCGCGCATGGCCCAGATCGAGCCGACCAGCGCGAAGCCGGAGTAGGCCGCCAGCACCAGCCGGCCCCGGCGACCCAGCCGGGTGGACTGCAGACGCCGGGTAAGTCGGCGGTCGAAGTCGTTGGACATCGTCGGCACCGACGCGGACATCGCCTGCGACAGCAGTTGGTGCATCTGATCCTGTTCCCGTTCAGACATGTTCGAATCCTCGCGCCTGCAGCATCACGTGCAGCAGGCGACGTGCGCGGTGGAGATACGATTTCACGGTGTTTTCCGGCATCACCAACAGCTCCGCCACCTCGCCGAGCCCGAGGCCAAGCCAGTAGTTGAGGCGGGTGGTTGGTTCCAGCGGCAGATCGGGCAGCGGGATGCCCTTTTCCATCGCTGTCACTCGTTCGGCATGGATCGTTTCGAGGCGACGACGCTTTTCGAGGGACTTGATGTAGAGGTATCCGATGAACCCTGCGACCAGGGCTACGACGATGAGGGCGTCTCCGATGCTGTGTGGCTGCTCCATGCCTATAGGACAGGGTCACCCCGGAAACGGTTGCGCGAAGGCTCTTTCAGGCTCGATGATGGCGGCCTTCAGACCGTGTAATCAGGCGTCAGGCCTTTATAATTAACCCCTGTGCCGCACTACAACCTTCGCGAATATCCCCTGCAACAGGGTGCCCTCGAGATTGCCTACATCGAGGAGTTTTTTAACGAGTTCCCGAAACGGAAGACCGCCAACGAGATCATGAGCCGCCTTGAGGATCGGGAATGCCAAATCCTGATGGCCGAGGCGCCGCTCGACGATGGCACGGTGGTGCCGGTGTCGTACAAGGTGTCGCACGAACTCAGAGAGAACGAGACCGATCCCGCGCTGGCCGACCTGGTCGAGCGCCTCAAGGGGTCGGTGGTGTTCACCGGTCGACGGATTCTCTACAACTGGCTGGGTGCCACACGTCTTGACTGGCGGGGCCGCGGACACTTCCGTGCGCTGACCGAAGAGCAGGAAGCATGGGCGATCAACCTGGGTTTTGACGAGGTGGTGGTCAAGACCAAGAATCGCTACTACGACATGCGTGGCGCACTCGACACGCTGCAGTTCAACGTCATCAAGCTCGAAGTGGCGCCCGACATGATGGACGCCAAGGTCTACCTCAGCAAGTCGCTGGGGCTCAGCGTGCTGGATGCTCACCGCAGCCATCGTCAGGTCACGCGTGCGTGACAGACGATGAACTGACCGAGATCTTTATTCACGTGGCCGACCCGGCCTGGTTGCTTGCGCGTGGCGTCTTCGCCTCCGAAGGCCGTCACGTCACCCGACGCCTGCTCACCTCGCAACGATTCACCGTTATCGCCCTGCTTTTGACGCCCACGGCCGAAGCTGCGCTCGCCCCGGAGTTGGCCGCGCTGCCGCCGGAGCGACGACCGACCCTGATTGTGAAGTCTCAGGCGGAGCTTGATGCACTGACGAAGTTCCGGCTGCACCAGGGATGTGTCGCGTTCGCCGAGCGCCGACCGCTTCCGGCGTGGCAGTCGAGCCACACAGACAGTGGCGTGTCTGTGTTGCTCGAACGTGTGCGCGACCCTGACAATGTCGGCAGCATCATCCGCAGTGCCTCGGCGATGGGCGTTCGCGCCATCCTCATGGGGCCGGAGTGCGCCGACCCGTTTTATCGAAAAGCCATCCGCACGTCGATGGGCGCGGTGCTCACGGCCACAGTAGTCGCGGCCACGCCCTGGCCGGAAGTGCTGGCGCAGCTCAAGGCCTCCGGACACACGCTTGTGGCGACGACGCCGGATCCAGCCGCCCCGGATATCGAGGACCTCGGACCGCGGACTGCGGACGGCGGACCGCTTGTTCTCCTTGTCGGCTCAGAAGGCGACGGCCTGACCCCGGAGGCGCGGGCGGCCGCTGATGTGGAGGCGCGGATTCCGATGACCACCGAGGTGGATTCCCTCAATGTCGGCGTGGCAACGGCCATCGCGGTTTATGCTCTCTCTCGGAGGAAGACGTCATGACACAGACTCAGACAGTGCGGAGTGCGCAGTGCGGAGTGCTTCGGAGTGCGAAGTGCGCAGTGGTTGGTGCAGTGCTGGCTGCAGGGTGGACGATGGTGGGTGCGCAGGCGCCGCCCGCGACGGAAATCTTCCTGGCGCCGGTGACGACGTCCGGCGCGCGCGTCAGCATCGGCCGTCCGGTTAATGTCACCAACAATCCTGGCTACGACAATCAGCCGCAGTTTCTCGCTGATTCGAGCGGGTTCCTGTTTTCGTCCATGCGCGACGGTGCGCAGACCGACATCTATCGGTACGACATCGCGCTCAAGCGTGTGATTCAGGTGACGCGCACGGCTGAGAACGAGTACTCGCCGACGATCGCGCCTGGCGGGCACACGTTTACAACGATCCGTGGCGCCGACCAGAAGATCTGGCGTTTCACGATGGACGGGACGGACGTGGGGCTCGCGGCCACACACATGGGCCTGATCGGTTACCACGCGTGGATCTCCGAGTCGGAGTTGGCGACGTTCGTGCTGGGAGAACAGCGGCAGCCGAACACGATGCAGCTGTTTAATCTGAGAACCGGCACCAGCGAAGTGATCGAAAGCGGTATCGGCCGCTCGTTGCTGATTCGGCCTGGGCGCGGGACGGTGAGTTACGTGCACAAACCGGAGGGTGCTGCCTGGGTGATCAAGGAGCTCGACCCGGCCACTAAACAGACCACCACACTGACGCCCACCGTCGAGGGCAGCGAAGATCTCGCCTGGACGCCCGACGGCACCATCGTCATGGGCCAAAAGGGGAAAGTGTTTTTGTGGCGCCCTTCCGAATGGACGGAGATCGCAGACCTCACGCGGCAGGGCGTCGAGAACATCACGCGCCTGACTGTGAGTCCGGACGGGCGCTGGATCGCGATCGTGAATCAGGCTGCGGCACGGTGAGCATGTTCGTGCAATCGCGACGGCTGGCCGTTGTACAGACACCGATCATTCCGATCGTGAGTCGGTGGATCGCCGACACGCCCGGCACGGTATCGCTTGGTCAGGGCGTGGTGTCGTATGGCCCACCCGACGAAGCCATGGTGGCGCTTTCGCGATTTCCAGCGTCTCCGCTCGACCATCGCTACGGCGCTGTGGAGGGTGAGGAGGCGCTTGTCGCCGCCATCACCACCAAGCTTCAGCGCGAGAACGGTATCGATGTGGCGCAGGGGAGCCGTGTGGTCGTCACGGCCGGCGGCAACATCGCGTTCATGAATGCGATCCTCGCGGTGACTGATCCCGGTGACGAGGTCATTCTGCCGGTGCCGTATTACTTCAACCATGAAATGGCCATCGAGATGGCGGGTGCGCGAGTGGTGCCGGTGCCGACTGATACGCAGCGGCAACTCGATCTCGATGCGATCGCTGCAGCGATCACGCCTAGAACGCGGGCCGTGGTCACGGTGTCGCCGAACAATCCCACCGGAGTCGTGTATCCGGAATCCGCACTGCGCGCGGTGAATACGCTGTGCCGTGACCGCGGCATCTTCCACATCCATGACGAGGTGTACGAGTATTTTCTGTACGCTGGTGCGACGCACTTCTCACCGGGGTCAATCCCAGGTGCCTCCGCACACACGATCTCGATGTATTCGTTCTCGAAGGCCTACGGCCTGGCCAGTTGGCGCATGGGCTACATGGTGGTGCCGGAAAGTTTATGGGACGCTGTCAACAAGATTCAGGACACCCTGCTTGTGTGTCCGCCGGTCGTCTCGCAGCGTGTGGCGCTGGCCTCGATGACGGTCGGTCGGGAGTACTGCGCCGGCCACCTGGCACGACTCGACACAATGCGCGCGCTGATGGCCGAAGCGTTGGGTGACCCGTCGGTTCCCTGTGACGTCCCGTCCGCACTCGGCGCGTTTTATTACTTCATCCGGGTGCACACAACACTCGATGCGATGACGATGGCTGAACGACTGATTCGGGAGCACCGGGTGGCCGTGATTCCGGGTTCGGCGTTCGGGGCCCGCGATGGGTGTTCGCTGCGTGTGTCGTATGGTGCCCTCGACCCGGAAACGGCGGTCGAGGGGGTGGGACGGTTGGTTTCGGGAATAAAGGCGCTCGCATGAAGGTCATTACATGGAACGTCAACGGCATCCGGGCTCGACAGGCCCAGGTGCAGGAACTGCTCGAGCTGGAACAGCCGGATGTGTTGTGCCTGCAAGAAATTAAGGCGACGCCCGACAAGGTGCCGGAGTTGCTGGTCAGCCCCGGCGACTACTGGTCCGTCTGGCATGGGGCGGGAGGATACTCAGGGGTGGCGCTGCTGATCCGACGGGAATTCGCCCCTGAGGCCCCCCGGTTCTGGCACCCTGACTTCGATTTCGAACAGCGCATCGTTGTGGCGGATCTGGCCACGGGAGGCGCAGTAAACCCCGGGGCGGTTCGTTTCGTCTCGGTATACGTGCCTAACGGGGGCAAGGACTACGAGGCGAAGATGCGGTTTTTCGGCGATCTGCATCGATGGATCGTTGAAACGAACTGCGACGGAGCGTCGCTAGTGCTCTGTGGAGATATCAACGTGGCGCGGGAGGAACGGGACGTGCATCCGAAGGAACGCAAGGTCAATCAGATCGGCACGCGTCCTGAAGAACGCGACCTGTTTGCCCAGGTGTTGGGCTCGGGCATGACTGACGTGGGTCGCACGCTTGATCCCGACAATGACGAGTTGTTCACGTGGTGGGCGCCGTGGCGCAGCCTGCGGCAGCGCAACATCGGCTGGCGTATCGACTATGTGCTCGCTTCGTCGGCCATCGCCGGTCAGGCCCGCACCTGTGAATCACGACGAACGTTCGGCACCAGTGACCACGCCCCGGTGATTGCGACATTTTTGCCATGAGTCTCAGAACCCGCCTCATCGTTGCCTTCCTGGTCGTGTCGGTGCTTCCGCTGGCCGCCGTCACGTACTTCTCGTACACCAGTCAGGTGCGTGCGCTGCAGGATCTGGCCACACGCGAGGCGGATTCGCTGTCCACCGAGATGACGCAGCGGATGCAGCTGGTCACGACCGAGCTGAGCACGCGTGTGGAGCAGCTCGCCGAAATGCAGGAGCCTGCGGTGGTGCGAGTGGTGCAGCGCACCGACGGCAACCCGCAGCAGACGTTGGGTGACCTGACGGATGGAACACCAGCGGTCGTTGTCCCCGAGGCGCTGGTCCCGCTTGTCGCACAGGCGCAGCCGACAACACAGGCCAGTGACCAGGCGCGCGTGGCCGAGGCGCTCGGTGCGGCGGCCATGTTCTTGCAGTCGGTGGAACTACAGGGCATCCGTGCGCGCGCCAAAACTGCGTTTCCACAGCCGGTCACTGATCACAACGACCGGGTGCCCACCTTCGCCCTGGTCGTGCTCCTCCGAAAAGCCGCGCCCGAGTGACAGGGGAATGCCCAGTGCTGAGAAGTAGTTGGCCGTCACCACTTCGCCGAAGGCCAACCGGTTGTCCCCCTCGGTGCCGATCGCGGCGAACATCATTGAGTGACCCGTGAGCGAGTCCAGCACGACGTTGGA
>JAQBVV010000106.1 GCA_027622905.1 Acidobacteriota bacterium | reverse complement strand
AAAATGGCACGAAAATTCAGCTGTCCACGTTGCCCCAGGAACGACGAACGAGCATCAACGAGGGGTCTTTGGTACCCCGGAAATCACGTCGAAATCGTTCTGCCGCGCACACTCCTAGAGCGCTTTCCGTTTCGGTCTGGGGCTTCTCGCAGGGGCCAGGCTTTTTCGAAAAGCGCTTTCCCGCGTTTTTCGGTCTACACCAAATCGAAAAACGCTCTAGTCTGCGGGCAGCAGCACCGTCAGCGGGGACGTCAACTCGGTTGCGACCGCAGCGCCGGTCCCGAGCCTGATTTCTTCACCCCTGGTCGCCAGCACCACACCGGCCCCGGCACCGCCGCCAACCGCCGCACCTTTCGCTGCGCCATCGCCTCCGCCCAGCAGTCCCCCGATCAACGCACCGGCACCGGCACCGATCCCGATCCTGGTCGCGTCCTCTCCCCGGGTGGCCGGGGCCACGTGTGAGACCGGCGCTGTCTCCAGCTCGTAGCGTTCTCCGCCGACGGTCATCGCCGTGAAGCGAAACACGACCGTCGCCCGTCCAGTGACGCGACCCGACCGATCGACATCCGTGACGTGGCCTTCCACTTGCGTGCCGACGGGCAGCACGTCGCGGCCGTCGACGACGACGGCCTCCACCAGTTCGGCTCTCACGGGCGCATCGACGGTGCTGGTGTCCGACGCGATCGGCGTGATCAGCGAAAGTGACAACGTGGTCCCGTTGGGCACGATGACCTCCTGGTACCCTGGACGACTCGACCCGGCTGGGTCGGTCGGCGCCAGCGAGGACGTCCGTGCAGACACGGCGCCGGACACCGCAGCCGCCGCGCTCGTCCCTGCTGCTGCCCCTTGCCCGTCTGGCATCTCAGCGGTCGCGATGGACGTCGACGCGACTGACTCGGATGACTCGCTGCCGGTGTCCGATGTGGTTGACGTGCACGCGGCGATCGCAAGCGTGACGCCAAGCAGCGCCATCCATCCCGTCTTCATGCTGGTCTCCATTCGGCTGCCCTGCCCGCACGACGCGATCCCCTGGACCGCGCCGGCATCCCGCCGCGCCTCCCGCGGCGTCTGTCAGAGTTTGTTCTTGCATCCAGGCCGACACCGGCACGGCATCGCAGCCTCACCGTCGGTGTGATAGTTGTAGTTCAACTCCTCGCCTGCCTCGATGTTGCGGGCCGCGCGGATCCAAATGATATGGCCGACGATTTGCGCGTAGCAGTTCGGCTTGCACGCGTGATTGATGAAGCGCGCGATGTTACCGCCCTTGGTGGCGTCGCGCACCCACCGACGGTTCACCGTGAAGCACCAGATCTCACCACGCCGGAGGTAACGATCCTCGCGGGGCAGGCTTTGCTTGTGGGTGATCAGCTCGCCGTCGTACTGGATGATCCGTTTGTTCTTGTTGATCGGCTCGACCGCAAACACGCCCCAGCCTTGCACTTTCGAACGACGCCGCTTGATGCGCGGCAGTACCACCGTGTCAGTCATGTGGAAGACAGGATAGCAAATCGCGGTCTGGCCTTGACGTGGCCTCTACGGCTCAGGGCCACAGCCACGCGGCTCCCCGTACGCCGCTCGAGTCGCCGTACTGCGCGCGCACCAGTCGCGTGCTCACGGGATGGGTGTCACTGGCGCCGAACACGAAGGGCGTCCACAGCGCTGGCACACGCGCGTAGAGCGATGCACTGTTCGACATGCCGCCACCCAGGACGATGACGTCGGGGTCCAGTACATTGATGACGCTGGCGAGCGCGCGCGCCATCCGCTCCTCGTACCGGCCGACGGCATCGAGCGCCGCGCGGTCACCGGCCTCGGCATCCGCGACGATCTCGGGCGCTCTTCGCGCTCGCCCGGTCGCCCGCATGTAGTCGTCCTGCATCCCGGGCCCGGACAGAAACCGTTCGATGCACCCGTGCCGGCCGCAGTAGCACGCCGGCCCCGGGCGCTCCTCATCGGTGGGCCAGGGCAACGGATTGTGCCCCCACTCTCCCGCGATGCCGTTGGGTCCCGTGACCAGACGACCGCGAACGACCACTCCCCCGCCAGCACCGGTACCGATGATCACGCCGAACACGACGTCGGCGCCGGCGCCGGCGCCGTCGGCCGCCTCCGACACGGCAAAACAATCGGCGTCGTTGGCGATACGTACGTCGCGACCCACGCGCTGCTCCAGATCGGCAAGCAGTGGCTGGCCGATCAACCAGACGGAGTTGGCGTTCTTGACCAGACCGGTGCCCGGGGCCAGCGCACCAGGGATACCGACGCCGACAGATCCAGGCGTCCCGGCCCGGGCGTCCAGCGCATCCACGAGCCCGCCGATCGCCTCGACGGTCGCGGGATAGTCGTCGCGTGGTGTCGCGACGCGAATCCGCTCGATCTCGCGACTCCCGTCGAGCGCGATACCTTCGACCTTCGTGCCGCCCAGATCGATGCCAATCCTGACCCGAGCGCTCATACCGCCCCCTCGTAGTACCGCTTGTACATCCCGCGCCTGAAGATCCATCCCCCCAGCGGCCCCAGCCAATTCAGCACATGGTGCATGTAGCCAAGATCCATCAACTCGATGAGGTTGCCGTCGAAGTCGCGAGCGAAGAAGAACGTGTGCCCGCGCGGCGACCGCTCTGGCTCGCTGACGCACTCCACGCCCTTGGCGCGCAGGTAGTCGTACCACCGGCGCGTGTTGCGCACGTTGAACGAGATATGCGTCAGCCCCACGCGATTCCAGGATAAGGCCTCCGCTGGGAGATGCGGCCTGAACTCGAAGATCTCGAGCACCGCCCCTCCTGGTGCGCGGATCCAGCCGATCTTGCAGCGCGGCAGATCGCCATCCGCGTCACGAGTCCCCTCCGCATCGACACCGAAGAACATCCGCACGCGCTCCGGTGGTGTATCCGCCACGCCGACCAGGGGACACCCGAACACGTCCCAGTAGAACTGCACTGCCCGATTGAAGCTCGAGACGGTGATGCCGCCATGGCTGAACGATCGCACTTTCACGGTGATCTCTCCCTTGGGCTCTTGGGCTCAGGTCAGGTGTGTCGCCGTGATGTGGTCGGCAACACGCAGCGCCTGCGCCACGATGGTCAGGCCGGGATTGACTGCCGCCGATGACGGAAAGAACGATGCATCGACGACGAACAGGTTCTCGATATCGTGCGCGCGGCAGTAGGGATCCAGCACGGACGACGCGGGATCGGTACCAAAACACAGCGTGCCACACTGGTGCGTCGTGTTCCGATCCCGGTGCGAGTGTGCCATGACCACCCAGAAGCCGAGCTGACGCAGTATGCGCCGCATCTCGGCCACGAGTCGATCGTGCGACGTGACGTTGTTCGGCTGATAGTGCAGGCGGATGCCCCCGTCGGGCGCAAGCGTGACACGATTGTTCTCGCGCGGCAGGTCCTCGGACATCGCCAGCCAGTCGACGCCTCGCGCCACCCACGCGTTGAACGCCCAGAGCGGCATCCATGGCGCGACAGTCCGGGCCATCACCCCGTGGGTCCGGCCCTGCGACTGGATCTGCCCGAGCGGGTACCCGTCATCCGGACCGCGCAGGTAGAAGTCGTTCAGCGCGACCGTCTTCTGAAATACCGTGTCGTTCCGCCGGAACGGATGGAACCCCTGCATCATCGTGGCGAGATGCGCCATGTAGCGTCGCCCGACCAGTCCTGACGAGTTTGCCAGGCCATCGGGATGTTGTGCGGTGGCCGACCGCAACAGCAAGGCCGCTGAATTGACCGCGCCGCACGACACGATGACCAGCGGTGCCTCGACCCGGCAGACGTCGCCGTTCCGCTCGACCTCGACTGCCTCGATCCTTCTGCCACCCGGGTCGGTCAGCAGACGACGCGCGAAGGCGTTGGTCCACAAACTGACGGTCGGCTGCCGCAGCGCGTCGTCAAGGCAGCAGACCTCGGCGTCGCTCTTTGCGTGAATCCTGCACGGAAACGAGTTGCACGTGTCGCAGAGCACGCAGCCGCCTGACGCGCCGGGACGCAGGAGGCCCAGCGGAAGCGCAGACGGGTGCAGGCGCATCGCGCGCAACTGCTCGACGATCCCCACCATGGCCGGTGCGTGGGGCACCGGCGGATATGGATACGGGCCCCGTTCCGGCTCGGTGGGGTCCACGCCGTGCTGGCCGCGCACCTGATACAGCCGCTCGGCGCGGTCGTAGAACGGCGTCATCGTCTCGTAGTCCACGGGCCACGCGGGTGACACGCCGTCGGCGTGCTCGACGGCCTGGAAGTCTTCCCGCCGCAATCGGTACAGCACGCTGCCCCAGAACTTCGTGTTCCCACCGACGCAGAAGTGTGTATAGGGTCGAAACCGGCGGCCGCGCCGATCGCGCCAGTGTTCCGTGGTGCGGTAGCGCAGGTGCTTCCAGACCGCTTCCGGATCCCAGTTCTCGGCTTCCTGCGGGATCCGATCGCCTCGTTCGAGGACCAGGATGCGCGCGGCCGTGGACGACAGCGCGTGCGCCACCGTTCCGCCGCCCGCGCCGCTCCCGATGATGATGATGTCGAACGTTTCGGTGCGCATCGAGGAAGAGGCCTGACGCCGGCTACCGGCTCACCAGCGGCGCGGCGCCGGTCTGAATCTGATCCATCAGTCGCTGATCGTCCATCGCGCGCTCGAGGCTCATCTGGGGTGCCTCGCCGGTGCGCACCGCGCGGACGAAATCACGGTACATCGCCTGGTAACCCCGCATGTCGCGAAATCCAGGCATCAGAAGCCGAGGTACCCCCGCGCCGCGCACGAGGACGAACAGGCCATTGGACTCGAACGTGATGATGCCGTGGCGGCCGTAGAGTTTCGAGATCCTGAGTCCCCGCAGCAGCGACGGAATCTCGCGAGAGTAGTAGAGAGAGCCAACCGCCTGATTGTCGTACCGAAACGCGATCATCATGCTCTTGATGCGAGAGTCCGGCCCATCGCGCGACACGGACGGCTGGAATCCGTGGACCGTGGTGATCGTCGGACCGAGACTGCCGGCCAGGTGCAGCCAGTGGATCCCCTCCTCGAAAAAGGCATCGCCACCCGCCATCGCCTCGTCATTGCGCCAGTCGTCGGCGGCCTTGAGTCTCTTGGCAATGCTGGTGAAATGCGCGAAGACCATCTCGCCGATGGCCCCCTCGGCGATCACGCGACGCAGGCACTTCGCCAACGGCTTGTAGTGATCGTTCTCACCGACGAGCACGACGCGGCCAGCCTGGTCCCGCGCCGCCTTGGCCATCTCGTAGTCCGCCATCCGCAGGTATGCCGGCTTCTCGACGAGCACGTGCTTGCCGGCCGCCAGCGCCTGTCGTGTCAGATCGAGGTGAAAGCGAGGCGGTACGGCGATGACCACGGCATCGACACCGGGGTCATCGATGGCGGCCGAGTAGCCCGGGTAGCTGGCGGCGCCACCGAACGTACGTCGGAGCGCCTCGGCTTTCGCTCGGTCGCGGCTCGCATAGCTGGCGACGACTTTGCCTCCCAGGGCGCGGAGGTGCCGGCTGTGTACGCGTGTGATGAATCCGCAGCCAAGGAAAGCGACACGCAAGGGCTCCATCGGTAACGAATCATGATACCGGCATCCCGTACGCGCGCTGGATTACGAAGACATCGCCGCGGCGATCCCCTTGTGCAGGTCGTCAGCGTTCATCACCGGCGACAGCGTCACCGCCGCGCCCAGACCCGTGAAGAGCGGTTCGGCGATACCCGGTATCTGCGACGAATCCTGCATGTCGAAGAAGCACAACGCCGATCGCTCTCCCGCGTCGGTCACGAAATACGACGCCTCGGGCTTCAGACGCTCCGCCGTGCCCTGCAACACACGCGCCAGGGAACCATCCTTGAAGGCCTTGTTCCCGGCCTCGACAGGGATCGTGACTTTCATCATCATTCGCATCCTGGGATCTCCTTCTTCTTATGGCGGCGCCGCACGACAGCCGCCAGGTTTCAGATTACGCCGAACGCCCACAACATGTACACGACCGCCATCGCCACCACGCCATTGACGAACGTCACGCCACCGAAGGCGATCAGCGCGGCCCTCAGCGACATGCGCGACAGTGACGTGCACACCCAGAAGTAACTGGAGTTTACATACTTGATGATCATCGAGCCGGACGCACCGGCCAGCATCGTCGCCTCCGGGCTGAGCTGCAGCGTCCCCATCATCGGTGCCGCCACCGACGCGGCGGTGATCACGCCGACCGTGGTCGAGCCGGTGATCATGTTGCCGGCAACGCCGAGGAAAAACGGCAGAAAAATCGGCGCTAACCCCGTGTACAGCACCGCGTCCGCGACGGCATCCACGGCCGGCGTCCCCCGCAGGATCTGGCTCAGCGCGCCACCCAGGCCCGTCACCATGATGATCATGGCCGACGTGCGCAGCGCGGATTCGATCCATTCACCGGTCCGCGCCTCGGCATGCGTGTGATTGGTATTGCGATAGGCCAGCAGCACGCCGATGCCGAGCGCGACCACCGGCCACCCGAGATACCGCATGGCCGTGTTGACAATGTGTTCGGGCGGCAGCGCAAACGCGCCCACGCTCTGCCCTGCGATCAGGACAAGCGGAATAAGCACTGGCGCGTACGCACGTGCCGTCGTCGGCATCTCGGACTCGCGCCCCTGCTCGACGAACGACTGCCCGACGAACTCGGCTGACGGCGGAGACTCGACGCGAGGCCCCACGACTTGCGCGAACGCCCATCCCGCGACTGACGCGATCAGCGTGATGATGCTACCCCAGAGGATCACGACACCCAGATCCGCGCCCACGATCGCCACGGCGGCCAGCGGACCAGGCGTCGGCGGCACGATCGCGTGCGTCAGTTGCATCGCGCCGACCAGGCCGGTCGCCATGACCACCATGTTCGTTCCGCTCTTGATCGCCGCCGAATGGACCAGCGGATTGAGAATCACGTACCCGACGTCGGAGAAAATGGCCAGGCCGATGACGAAGCCGCTGAGGGTCAACGCCAGGGGCATATGCCTGGCGCCCACGGCGCGAATCATCGACAACGTGATCCGCTCGACGCCGCCGGTGTGCTTGAGGGCTTCGGCCAGCACCGACCCGAGCACGATCACCACCGCGATGCCCTGGATCGTCCGGCCGAATCCCACCTCGAACGCGTCGATGAACGCTTCCTGATCGAAGCCGGGCATCAGACCGAGCAGCAGAATCGGCACCAGGAGTGCAATGAACACATGCCACTTGAATCGGGTGATCGCGAGGAACAACAGGGCGATGACGCCCACCAGGCCACCGATGGCTGCCAGCGTGCTTTCAGTGATCAATGCATGACTCCGATTCTGCGCAGCGCCAATATTCCAACATCTAGCGATTCCAACATCTAGCGCCCCGTCCATCGAGGCCGCCGCTTCGCAAGGAATGCCGCCACGCCTTCGCGAAAGTCGGCACTGGTGTAGCACGCCTGCATGACGTCCTCGACGTCGGCGCCGGTCAGGTGTCGTCGTGCCAGGCGACGCCCCATCTCCTTGATGCCGCGCACGGTCAGCGGAGCGTTGGCCGCAATCTCGCGCGCCAGCTCGCGTACCGTGTCTGCTATCGCGTCGGCGGGTGCGATCCGGCTGACCAGACCGATCCCCTGCGCCTCGGCCGCCCCGACCAGGCGGCCGGTCATGAGGATGTCCGTGGTGCGACCCGGCCCGATCAGGTCCACCAGCCGGCAGTACGCGCCGGCGGGTACGCAATTGCCAAGCGTTCGCGCGACCGGCAGGCCAAAACTCGATTCCGGCGTCGCGACGCGCAGGTCGCACGTGATGGCGATCCCACAGCCGGCCCCGGCGGCCACGCCTTCAACCTGCGCAATGGTCGGCTTGACCACCCCGGCCAGCGTGCCGAGCACCTCGCTGACGCGTCGTTCGTACCCGAGGCTGTCCTCGGGCTCCTTGAACTCCAGAAACTGCGAAATGTCAGTGCCCGCCGAGAAGGCTCGCCCCCCGGCGCCCCGGATCACAAAGACCTGCACGGCCTCGTCGCGATTCACCGCCTCGCACGCCTGAAGCAGCGCCTGATACATGCCCCACGTCATGGCATTGCGCGCCTTCGGACGATTGAAGGTCAGGATCGCCAGCGGCGGCTCGATCTTGAAAAGGGTTTCAGCAGCAGACACCTGTCGACTCCTTCAGATCCTTGAGAAAAAACGCCCTAGACATATCACGGCTCGACGATCCGCGCTCGGGCATCAGGCGCTGCGTACGAATCCCAGACGCGACGATGGCGCCTTCAGGGCACCTGCGTCGTCAGGTCCTGGCCTTTGGGCGCGATCAGCGTGGCAATCGCCTTGATGGTGACGTCCCCGTTGTTGATGCCCTCGTGAATCCTGCCTGGCTCAGCAGTGAACGTCGCTCCGGGGCCGTAGCTGGCCTGTTCCCTGCCCTCGTGGTCGTAGGTCATCGTCCCTTCGAGAATGTGGACGATGAGGACGCCCGCGTGCGTGTGCCGGCCTTCTCGAGCGCCGACCGGCAGTTCGACGGCGATCTCCACCGCCTCATAGTTGGGCATCGGGAGGTCCTGCCTGAGGAGTATGGTCCGAACAACTTCCGGCGCCTGCGCTGCCACCGACGGCATCCAGAACACCTGCGACAAGGCTCCCGCGACCAGAGCCAGTACCGTGTAGCGAATCGTCTGCGTGATCATCGTGTTTCCTTTCGTGTCATCCCCGAGTTGCCCGGCTACGCCGACCGGCTCTGGTCTGATGCGTCGCCGACGTGCCCCGTAGTCTCCCACGAACCGGCCGATTCACGGCCGCGACGCGGATGTGAACCTGCGGCCATTCCTGTAGAATCTCAGAGTCGCTTGAGCCGAGCAGTCTCGGTGATCTCCCGATCTGGCCTCTGCCAGCGAGTGACCGACACCATGCCCGTTGTGATACTTGTCAGCCTGCTTCTGATCGGCCTTGTCGCCGTGGCCACCGCCACGACGACGCTGATCCTCAGGCGACGGCGGCGGGACGCCCTGCTCGCCCGGCGTCGCGCCGAGTGGGGCCAGATTCTCGACAGGGACCGCGACTACCCGTCCCTGGTGGATTTCCACCACGCGCGGAAGGACGACGGCCCCTCGATCGACGACCGAACCTGGGAGGACCTTCATCTGGACGCGGTCTTCACGGTCCTCGAACGCACCGAGAGCCCCGTCGGCCAGCAGGCGCTCTACCACCGCCTCCGGACGCCGTTTGTCGGTCCCACGCTCACCGCCTTTGACGCGATGGTAAACCTGATGGGCGAGAACACCGCCGAGCGCGAGCGCGCCCAGGTGGCCATGGCGCCTCTGCGCCACGCGACGGTCTACGACCTGTGGCGCTTCGCGCGGCCCGGAATGCTGGACGCACCGGCCGGGCTCGGCCTCTTTCCCCTGCTTGGCGCGCTCACGCTCCTCACCCTGATCGTGGCGCCGGTCTGGCCGATCGCCATGCTTGGTGCGGCCCTGGCATCGGCGATCAGCCTGATCGCGCGCGCCGCCATGTCCCGCCGACTGCGCGCGCCTCTCGAGCCATTCCGCTACGTGGGCTCGTTGCTCGCCGCCGCTCGGACACTCGATACGATCGCGCTTCCAGGCGGAGAAGCGCTTATTGGCACGCTGCGCGAGGATCGCTCCTCGCTCTCGCGGCTCCGCCGCATCGCACGATGGGCACCCCTCCCTGCCGGCGATTCGATCGACCCCGCCCGCGCGGCCTTCCGGTGGATCGGCGTGCTGCTCTCTCTTGACCTTAGCGCGCTCTTCTTCGGGTTGCGCGAGATGAAATCTCACGGTCCGACGTGGTTCCGGCTGATCGCCGCGGTGGGCGAGATCGATGCCGCAATCAGCATCGCGTCATATCGCCAGGGGTCGGCGGGCTGGACGCGTCCCGTCTGGCGTGACGCGAGAACGACGGCCACGCTTGCCGGCATCCGACACCCGCTGCTCGGCGATGCCGTGCCCAACTCGGTGACGCTCGGCAACCCGGCCGGCATGATCGTGACCGGCTCGAACATGTCGGGAAAGTCGACGTTCCTCAGAACGGTCGGCGTCACCACGGTACTCGCGCAGACGATCTACACCTGCCTGGCGGACGCGTACGAAGCGCCGCCGTTCGTTGTGAAGAGCTGTATCGGTCGCGCCGACGATCCGGCCAGCGGCAAGAGCTACTACCTTGTCGAGGTGGATTCAGTCTTGACGCTGGTCCGCGACAGCGATTCGGACGTGCCGCATCTGTTCCTGTTCGACGAACTGTTCCGCGGTACCAACGCTGTCGAGCGCATCGCGGCAGGCGAAGCGGTGCTCCGTTCGCTACTGGAAAAGCGCGCCGACGGCACCAGAGTGCCTCACGTCGTGCTCGCCGCCACGCATGACCAGGACCTCATCGCCCTTGTTGAAGACTGGTACGCGGCCTACCACTTCGCCGACGCCATCGGGGACGACGACGGCCTGGCGTTCGACTATCAGCTGAAGCGCGGGGTCGCCTCCGCGCGCAACGCCATCAGGCTGCTTGAGATCCGGGGCGCTCCCGCCACGCTCGTCGCGCGCGCGCTTGAGCGTGCGGCTGCTCTGGACCGGCCGGTGGAGCCGGAACCCGAGGCAACCGCCGATGTCCCCACTCCCGTTCCGAATGCAGCACAGGGGGTTGAGCCGCCAGCCGCTCCCCGCGCGCCAGATGTGCCAAATGTAATCGTGTAGTCAGGAGATCACACCTCCATGGGACAGATCCGCCTGGATCCGCCAGCAGGATGGCGATGAGTCGTCAGGTCCAATGCAACTGCCGGTTGCCCCGTTCGGCGTGGGCCGCGTGACGGCCCTGTTCTTCGTCAGCAGGTGCGCCGGACGTGCCCGGGGACACGCGGCCTGCCACGAGGGATCTGAGTTCGGTGATCTGGCTGACCAACCTGCCGAGAATACCCCTGACCTCGGACAGATCGTGCGTCATCGTCTGAGCGAGTTGCCGGATCTCCGTTGTCTGGGTCTCATTCCGCCGTTTTCGTTCCTCCTCGATCTCCCGGTTCAGGCGGGCGCCTTCACGAAGGAGACGGCGTTCCACCACGACGAGCAAGAGCGCATAGAGGACCGTCAAGAAGCCGATCGAGATCAGCATCAGCAGCCCGAGTGGGGCCTCTACCTGGCCGACCAGCAGATTCAGCCTCGTCGGCGCCTCGATCGTTCCCCAGTTCGCCACGGCAAAGATCGCAAGTAGCAGGAGCAGAAAGAGTACGCCAACGTGTCGCAATCGCATGTGCTCGCCTCCCTTGGCGGAGATGTCACCCTGCAGAAAATACAGAGCCTGATGCCGGCCGCGCGCAGTTCTACGTTCGCACTATAGCTCTGGTGCTGAGATCGCTGGCTCGCGACTCAGATCGGCAAGCTCGTTAGCAGAGAGTGGTTCAGACTGGAGAGGGTCCTCGCTTCACGCTCGAACCGTTGCGGCCCAGGGGGTCGCTCGCCAGGCCGAGCGGCGACCACCTATGTCCCCACTCCAGCCGCGGATGCAGAACAGAGAGCTCATCCGCCTGGCGAACCGTCCCCTGTTCGATGTAATCGTGTAATCAAAAGATCACATTCACAGGGGACAGATCCGCCTGGATTGGTTCTTGATGTGTCTATTTATAGCCACTTTATTGATAATTCCACAGCCATGCCTGAGTGAAGGTCGTCGTGACCTCCCCAGTATCTGCCACTCAACACCAATATTAGGGCTCAAAATGCAGGCAATTACACTTTTAGACCATGCACGTTCCAAATTAGGCTAATACGACATCCTGTACCGCCACGGATTTCTTGGACAGCCGGGTGAGTGTATTCACGCAGCCGGCGTGAGCGCA
>JAQBVV010000105.1 GCA_027622905.1 Acidobacteriota bacterium | reverse complement strand
AAGAAACGTGGCACAGGCAAAACATAAGATTCCGAAGCGGAGACGTGACATGGCCTTCTCCTAGATCGGGCAACATCGCCAATCGAGTTGCCGTAGATATCATCGTAGCAGCCTCTATATACACCCGACGGTCGCCGGATGCACGATCTTTGTCTCAGAGGCCAGGGAGGGCGGGGATCCGGGCCGGTCGAAGGGGCCCGGTGTTTCCACCGGGCCCCGCATCAGCTACTGCAGCTACTGCGTGCCGAGGTTGAGGCCGAAGTCGCCTTCAAACTCACGCCACGTCGTGTGGATGTGACCGACCGAGTCACCCCGCGACTGGGCGTATTCGATGATGAACGTCGGTCCCTGGATCGTGTAGTTATGCGGCTCCCCGCTCTCGATGCTGCCGTGCCACCGGAACGCGATCTGGTCGACCGCGGCGCCTTCGAGCAACCGGCTGCGTCGATCGGCCGCGACGTCGTCGGGCATGCGCGTCAGATACTCCTCCACGAGGCCAACCAGCATCGTTTTCTGCCCGGCGGTCATCTGCGCGGCGAGGAGTCCGGGCGGATCCAGCGGAGTGGTCTGCATGTTGTTAATGCCGGTGAGCATGTCAGCGACCCGACCGCCGGAGAGGCCGTTGCCATAGGGTTCACTCTGGGTAAACACGCCAATGCCGCGCTGAGCGGCGTCCAGCGACTGCACGAGCGCCCGGGCCTTGTCCTCCTCACCAGGGAGCATCCGCACCGCCAGTGCCGGAGGGATACGGCTCGCGTCCTGCCGCGCGGCGTCGCTCATGTCGACGGACAGGTCGCTCGGCTGCGCGCCGATGAAGAACGGCGTGTTCGAGATCCTGTCCCCGTGGACCGTGAAGTTCGCGGAAATGTGATGGCCTTCGAATCGCCATCCCCACGGGGCGGTCGCCGACGGCGTGTCGAACACGGCGATATAAAAGAGGTCCGGCTGACGGAGGGCCGCGCCTTCGGGCGTCCGCTGTGTTGCGGCGAGGACCGGTTCACGGGCGATGCTCGCAAGAACGTGGTGATATCCTCTTTCGCCCACGCTCGCTCTCAGCAGAGCCATCCCCAGCTGCCGCTGCGATTCGTTCAAATCCCTGAGTACCACGCCCAGACGGGGCCCCGGCGACTCGTTCCAGTTGAATCGCTCGCCATGATCGAAGTACATCACGGCTTCGGCTCTCTGCACCGGCGTCAGCGCCGCGAGGAACGCGTTGGCAGCTTCACGCATCGCAGTGGCCGATCCAGCCTGGGCAGCGGCGTTTGCAGGCCACAGAGCCATCGTGACGACAGCGGCACCGCATGCCAGCGCGGCAAGTTTCGACAATCTCATGCTCTACCTCCCCCGTGTGTCATCGCCGATACCCACTGACGATGACGAATTGGCTCCGGCGACTCCACACGATGGCCGAAGAAACCAAGTCTAGGATCAGTGGTTCGGTGAGTCAAACCGGGCGCAGGTCATGGCACGCGCCAATTCTGCGTCCCTGCGCGGCCTGCAGGTGAATCTGCTCCCCTTCGCGTCCCCGTCGCGCGCGGTGGCCCGTGTGGCTGCCTTCGGCTCGGTTGGCGTTATGCTGCGATTGCCGGGTGGGTCAGGACGATGTGTTGGCAGCCCACCGCTGGACGAACAGACAGGCTACTGATGACCATTCGCGTGTTTGTGCAGAACGAAGCGGGCTCGAATCGGAAGAATTATCACGACGAAAAGACATTGGTGTTTCGGCGCGATGAGATCGTCTCGCACCAGTACCCCTTCCCGTACGGTTTCGTCATCGGGACAGAAGCCGGCGACGGCTGCAACGTCGATTGCTTTGTCATCACGGATCGGATCCTCAGGACGGGGCAGGTCGTGGAGTGTGAGCCGATCGGCTTGCTGGAGCAGTTCGAGGACGGTGTGGTCGATCACAACGTGTTGGCGCGGCTGCTGGACGACGACGGCAGCGTCTCAGAACATGTAGAGTCTGCTCTGACGGAACACGTGCTGGAATGTTTTCGGCACGTCAGCGGCAAGCGGATCTCCGTGGGCCGGTTTCTTGATGCACGCGACGCGCAGGCCCACATCACGTCACACCGGGAACCCGGATGACCGATTCCACGCGCGAGGCACCCGAACAGTCCACCGGATACTCGTTGCTGCGCGAATCTGACTAGGGAGCGGTACCTGCTGATAGCAATTCTTGTGCGAGCGTTGGTCGCGCTCAGCAACTTCGCCGGGCGATGGTTCGGGGTCGTCATTCTTGCCGCAGCGGTAGGGGGATACTTCGCGCCGAATAGCTTCCTCTGGGCGCTTCCCTGGATCGGCTGGCTGCTGGCCGTGATCATGCTCGGGATGGGAACCACGCTCACGGCTGGCGACTTTGCCGCGGTGTTCACCCAGCCGCGCGTCGTTGCCGCAGGAGTTGGCGCGCAGTACATCGTCATGCCGCTCCTGGCGTGGGGCATCAGCCGCGCGTTGCAATTGCCTCCGGAGTTGGCGGTCGGCGTCATCCTGGTCGGCACGTGCCCTGGGGGCACGGCGTCGAACGTCATCGCGTTTCTGGCGCGAGCTGACGTGGCGCTGTCGGTCACGTTGACCACGATTTCGACGCTGCTCGCGCCGATTCTCACACCGGCCCTGACGTTGCTCCTGGTGGACCGAAGCATGGACGTGTCGGCCGCTGCTCTGTTTCTCGACGTGTTCAAGATCGTCGCGGCACCGGTGGCCCTTGGCGTCCTTCTCAATCGCTACCTTCCCGGACCGATGCGGACGTGCAAGCCGTTCCTGCCCCTCACGTCGGTGACCGCGATCGCACTCATCGTGGCCGCCGTCGTCGCGGGGAATCGCGAATCACTCTACATCTCCGGTCCGCTCATCGCGGTTGCCGTGATCGCCCACAACGGCATCGGTCTCGCGCTGGGCTATGGCGTCGGCAGCCTCATGGGGCTCAGCGTCGCGCGGAGGCGCACCACCGCCATTGAGGTCGGCATGCAGAACTCTGGACTCGCCGTGGCCCTCGCGCGAGCGCACTTCGATCCCGTTGCCGCCCTCCCGGGCGCACTCTTCACCGTGTGGCACAACCTGTCCGGCGCGCTTGTCGCTGCTCGATGGCGTCAGAGGGATTTCGAACGGTCGCTGAGGATTCTCGACGGCTGAGTGGCGCGTCAACGATCAGTGGACATTCTTGGCATTACGCGCCACACGACCATGAACAACGCTTCGGTCGGCTGGGATCCACTCGGCAGTTACCAGTCTGTAAGTGGCTATCGTTAGACACTCTGTAGAAAAATAGACACTACCAAGTGTGGCCGATGATCACGCGACTCTGGTTTATGGCCGGGCTTGGCGGCATCACTCTTGCTCTGCTGTTACTCGCGAGGTGCCTCAAGAAGCGGCTCGCTGACTCCGATATAAGGAGCACCCGCTCGCATCTCGCATACCTGCCTTGACGGATGAATCCGGTGATTCGACCGACTTGGTCCCCAATAACAGGAGCAACGGTTTTCATGATTCTTCGAGGACTCATCGCGTTTCACCTCGTTCTGGCATCGGCCTTTCTGTGGCCGACCACCGTACAGGTTGTGAATGTGCCCGCTGCGGGCCAGGACATCTTTCTTGAGCCTGATATCCAGGGGATTCACGCGACGGTGACGGCGTACTCGTCATCACCAGACGAAACCTGGGGTGACCCGTTCATCACGGCCAGTGGCCGTCGCGTGTTCAAGGGTCTCGTCGCCTGCCCCCGCGCTCTTCCGTTCGGCACGAAAGTCAAGATCGGGGACCGCACCTACCACTGCTACGATCGCCTGCATCGGAAGTACGACGATCGATTCGATATCTGGATGCCTTCCAAGAATGCAGCTCTGACCTTTGGCAAGCGAACGCTGGTTGTCGAAGTCATGGAGAGCTGAACCAACTCCCACAATCCATCAGACCGCGCAGGTCTGGAGGCACAGGCGCTTCGATGTCCATCGGCTCCCGCGTGATGGGATGAGGCAGTCCGATGCGCCACGCGTGCAGGGCTTGCCTGGTGACGGTCGGGTGCGTCGTCCCGTAGGTGGCATCGCCGGCGATTGGCCAGCCGCGCGCGGCCAGATGCACCCGGATCTGGTGTGTCCGCCCGGTGATCAGTTCGCAGCGCACCAGCGAGTAACCGTCGGTCGTTGACACCAGCTGGTAGTCGGTCCGGCAGTCCTGCCCTGTTGGAGTCACGACCACCAGCCGCCGGTCTTCAGGGCTTCTGGCGAGAGCCAGCGAGATCGATCCGCGAGCGGGGTCCGGTGTACCGCACACCACCGCGAGGTACAGCTTCCGGACCAGGCCGGCCGCGCCGTCTCGCTGGACCTGGGCGTGCACGCCAGGCCTGAGTGCGACGAGTACGAGACCCGACGTATCCTTGTCGAGTCGGGTGACGATGCTCGGTTCGATGCCCGGGCGATGACGCACGTGCCACAGCACGCCGTTGAGCAGTGTGCCGGACCAGTTCTTGTAGGTGGGATGGACCACGATGCCCGGCGGTTTGTCGATCGCGATCAGCGAGTCATCTTCGTAGATGATCGTGATCGGCACAGCCTCGGGTTCAGGCCTGGGGCGTCGAGTCGTCGATTGCAGTGGCGGGCCGGTGTCAGGCATTGTCTAACGATATGAGGATTTCATCATGAAGACGCTTCGCGTGCCACGGCCCGACGAGGCCCTGGCAGGGCGCTCCGAGCCGTTGCCGGTTCCCGGCGCGCATGCGGTACACGGCCATCCGCTGATTCCCCCGTTCCCAGACGGTCTTGGGCAGGTGGTGTTTGGCATGGGCTGTTTCTGGGGAGTGGAGCGGAAATTCTGGGAGGCACCAGGCGTGTACTCGACGGCGGTCGGTTATGCCGGAGGCCATACGCCAAATCCCACGTACAGGGAGGTCTGCTCTGGCATGACCGGACATACCGAAGTCGTGCTCGTCGTGTTTGATCCCGGTCTCACGTCGTTCGATCTCATGTTGCAGCTGTTCTGGGAGAACCACGATCCGACTCAGGGGATGCGGCAGGGTAACGATGTCGGCACGCAGTATCGGTCGGCGGTGTTTACCTGTTCGCCCGAGCAGAAACGCGCCGCGGACGCCTCGCGTGCGGCGTTTCAGGATCGTCTGACGGCTGCGGGTTTCGGCCGCATCACGACCGAGATCGCCGATGCGCTGCCCTTCTACTACGCGGAGGAATATCACCAGCAGTATCTGGCCAAGAATCCGAACGGGTACTGCGGTATGGGTGGCACAGGGGTGAGCTGTCCGGTGGGCGTCGAGGCGTGAACGGATTCCTGCGCCTTGCGCGCGCCCCACGGCCATGAAAAGCGCCTGGGGCGGCCTCGCCGAAGGTCGCTTGATCGGAACACGCGGGCGGCGGCGGGTATAATCCGCGCAATGGGCAAAGTCACTTACGCAAACACGCCGGACCGGGTCGATCAGGCCGCGATTCGCGACGCGCACGGCGTACGGCTCGTCAGCGATGTCGAGGAAGGCACGGGGGTCAACGCGCTGCCTGGGGGCGTGTACGGGTATACCTACTCGCCGGGGCTGATCAACGCACCGCTGTTCGCGGCCAGGCGGTACCGCACCTACGAGATACACAAGCTGACCGATGGCGAGACCTTCATCATCGGGTATGTGGACGCCGGGACGGCCGAGCGCATCGCGTCAGCCGCCGAGGAAGTCAAGGTACAGATTGGTCCGGAAGCCGATTCCGACGACAGCGTCGTCGTGAAGATTTCGTACTCCCGGATTCGGCGGCACGGTCAAATCGCAGCACCCAACCAGGATGGGTTTACGGTGACCCTGACGCCGGCCGCCAACCTGGTCGGCGGTTAGACCCGAGCCCTGAGTCCCTACCGTCGGCGGGCGGGCCCCGTTTCGACCGGGCGCCTCGGGTCGCTCGACCACTCCGACCACGAGCCAGGATAGAGTTTCGCACCGGGCAGGCCGGCGTGTTCCATGGCCAGAAGATTCTGACAGGCCGTGACGCCGGAGCCGCAGTACATCACCAGGTCCTCAGGCGATCGGTCGCCGATGACGTCGGCAAACTGCCGGCGCAGCGCGTCGGGAGGCAGCATGACGCCTTCGTCGGTCGCGTTCCTTCTGAAGAAGTGGTTCACGGCACCGGGGATGTGCCCCGGTGTGCGGTCGATCGGTTCGGCCCCACCTTCGAACCGCTCCGCGGCCCTGGCGTCGATCAGGAGCGTCGATGGGTCACCGAGCAGCGCTTCGACGTCCGATACGCTGAGCCGAAGCTCGTTCCGTGGCCGGCCGGTGAACGTCGCCGGCGCGCGGGATTCCTCGCCCGCGCGTTGCGGTCGCCCCTCGCGTATCCATTTGGTCCAGCCGCCGTCGAGCACGGCGGCCGCCTGGTGTCCCATGTAGCGCAGCGTCCACCACATGCGGCTCGCAAACATGCCTGCGTCCGCGTCGTACATCACGACCTGGGCGTCACGGCCGATCCCAAGACGACTGAAGGTCGCCTCGATGGCATCCGCCGTCGGGATCGGATGCCGGCCTCCGACACTGCCGACGGGTCCGGCCAGGTCCTTGGACAGGTGTGCGTACACGGCGCCGGGGATATGCGCGTCGCGGTATTGCTCGTACCCGGCGTCCGGGTGTCGCAGGTCGTAGCGGCAGTCAACGACGACCCAGGAGTCGTCCTGCGTCGATGCAAGCTCGTCGGTCGCGATCAGCGTGGTATGCACGGGCCGCTACCGCATCCGTTCAGCGAGCCGATGGAGAAACAGGCCGACGTCGGTGACCACGCCCAGCGTTTGCGCCGATCCCCGGTCCGAGAGCTTCGTCACCACGGCAGGATTGATGTCCACGCAGACGACCCTGACCCACGACGGCAGCATGTTGCCGACGCCGATGCTGTGCAGCATGGACGACAGCATGAGCACGAGTTGCACGTTCTGGGACAGCGCCGCGGCGTAGCGTTCCTGCGCGTCAACCAGGTCCATCACGGTGTCCGGCAGCGGGCCGTCGTCCCGGATGCTGCCCGCCAGCACGAAGTCGACACCGTGCTTCACGCACTCGTACATCACGCCAGATGTCAGGACGCCCGACTCGACCGCCTGGCGGATGCCGCCAGCGCGGTTGATCGTGTTGATCGCGGCCATGTGATTCCGGTGTCCCTGCTCGACCGCCGCGCCTTCAATGAGATCGATGCCGAGTGACGTGCCGGACAGGGCGAACTCGATGTCATGGACGGCCAGCGCGTTGCCGGCCAGGACGGTGTCGACGTACCCGTTCCGAATCAGCTCGGAGAAATGTCCGACACCCCCTGTATGCACGACGACTGGACCGGCAACGACCGCGATCCGGCCACCGGCCTGCTTCACCTGTCGCATCATCTCCGCGATGCGGTTGACGACACCCTCGACGCGACGCTCCGACGACACGTCGTTGCTCATGAACGCGAACCCCAGGCGATCGCGCTCGCGGAACTCGGGGGTGACCCTGATGCCGCCGTGTCCGCAGACGATCGGTTCACCGGCTCGGACATCTCGCAGCTTGCGGCACACGGCCCGGGTACCGGTCGAGACGATCACCGCGTCCATCCGCTGCTGCTCAACGTCGATCCAGCGTCCGCCGAGGCGCACGTGCGTGCGGTGGTTCGTGGTCGAGTAGAAGTCGTCGGGCACGCACCGATCTTTTTCCGCGGGCTTCACGGTTGCGTCCTGCTCGCGAATCGGATGACAGCCAAACGCCGTGAGCTGCTGCAGGAGTTCGTCGAGCGTGGACCCGTCGTCCGCGTTGATCCGCATTTCGAGCCGCGACGGGTCGTCATTCGTGCGTCCGATGTCGAACGTGAGAATTTCGTACGAACCTTTGAACTCGATGATCTTGTCGAAGATCGCCGAGAGCAGTCCGGAGTCGACCAGATGCCCTTCGGCTTCGATCGTGTCGCTGGCAGCCATGGAGGTCATTCTAGCAGTCCGTGATGCGACGACCTGGCTAGGGCCGAGGGACAAAGCGGTAGCCGACGCCGCGTACGGTCTGGAGAAACTTCGGTGCCGCGGGCCCGTCCTCGATGTATCGCCGCAGCCGGACGATGAAGTTGTCGATGGCGCGCGTATCGACCCCTTCCGGCAACCCCCACACCTCCTGCAGAATCGCACGACGCGAGACCGGCTGATTGGCGTTCTTGACCAGATACCGCAGTAGATCGCATTCCATCACGGTGAGGCGATGCGATTTGTCGTGCGCATGCACCTGCATCGCGGTGAAGTCGAGCGTGCGACCGGCGAACGTGTACACATCCGGCGCTGGTGTGTCCGACGTACCGCTCGAGCCGGGAGGATCGTGTTCGTTCCAGCGGCGTCGTCGCAGGAGTCCGTTGACGCGCGCGATCAGGATGGAGAGCTCAAACGGTTTCGGCAGGTAGTCGTCGGCACCGGCCTCGAAGCCGCGCAGCACATCCTCGGCGCTGCCGCGGGCAGTCAGCATCAGGGTCGGCACGTACTCTCCGGCGGCGCGCAATTCGGACGCAACGGTGAAGCCGTCCTTGCCGGGGAGCATGATGTCCAGGATCAGGACATCGACTGGCTGGCGCTCGACCAGGAGCATCCTCAGCGCCGACTCGCCGTCCGGCGCGACCATCGCGTCGTGCCCCTCTGCTTCGAGGTTGAACCGAAGTCCATCGGCGATGTGCTGCTCGTCTTCAACGATGAGCACGCGGCTCACTTGACGACCTCGGGGTGCGACGCGTCGGCGTCGGCCTGGCCCTCCGCTGGCGTCACAGCGTCCGTGGCGAGCCGCGGCAGCTCCAGGGTGAACGTGGCGCCCCGCCCAAGGCCTTCACTCTGGGCGAACACGCGGCCGTTGTGCGCACGCGCAATTGACCGCACGATGTAGAGGCCGAGTCCGGTGCCCTTGATGTTCCGCAGGTCGCGAGCCTGGACGCGGTAGAAGCGCTTGAAGATGCGTTTGAGCTGTTTCGGGGCGATGCCCATCCCCCGGTCCTGCACCCGAATCCACACCGTGTCAGGTGCCGGCACGGCAACCGACACCGCGACGCGCACGTTGCCGGCGGAGTACTTGACGGCGTTGTCCAGGAGGTTGGTGACCACGGTCGCAAGTTGCTCGGCGTCACCGTTGACGGTCGGGCCGTCTGCGGGCGTGTCGAGTGTGATCGCGCCGGCGTCGAGGTGGTGCCGCGCGAGCGCGAGTCGCACACAGTCGCGTGCCAGTGCTGATGCGTCGATCGGAGATCGAATGACGGCCTTGGCTTTCTGCCCGGAGGCTCCGGCCGCGAGCACCTGATCGACGGTGTGATGGAGGCGGTCGGCGTCGGCCAGCATGATGGCGTAGAACTCCTGGCGCCGTTGCTCGTCGATGTCCCGCGACTGGAGTGTCTGCAGGTACAGGCGCATCGACGCGATCGGGGTCTTCAGCTCGTGCGTGACTGCATTGATGAACGTGTCGTGGTCCTCGTTGCGCTTGATCTCGAGCACGAGAAAGACCGTATAGACGATGAGGCCGGCGATGATGAGCGCGAAGGAGATGACGCCGAGGACGAGGGGCGCAAGACTTCTCGAGTTGATGAACACCCAGCCGATGTTCAGAGACACCGCTGCCGCCACCAGCAGGACGCACAGGGTCACGAAGAAGGCGATGGCCTTCTGCCGACGGGTCACAAGGGTGATTGTAGTAGGGCTCGGCGCCTGCCGAGCCCTTTGCCGGGCGACGTTCAGGCTACGGCTTCGTGATCCGCTTCGCCCGCCAGGTCCAGCCGCGCGTTCTCTTCGTGGGGCACTGCCTGAGTGATTTTCGCCACCTTGACGTCCCAGACGAGCCCGATAGCCCGCAGCGCACTGATGGCCATCCAGTTGAAGTCCACTTCGTACCACGCCAGGCCGTGGCGGGCGGACGTCGGGTGCGCGTGGTGGTTGTTGTGCCATCCCTCGCCGAACGTCAGCAACGCGACCCACCAGCTGTTCTTCGAATCATCGCGGGTCGCGAATCGACGCGATCCCCAGAGATGCGTGGCGGAGTTGACCAGCCACGTCGAGTGCAGGCCCCAGGTCGTCCGGAAGAAGATGCCCCACAGGACGTACGGAATGCCGCCAAAGGCCAGCAGCAGGAGGCCGACCACGACGTTGGTCGTCCAGTGCCACTTGGACATCCACACGTGGAAGGGGTCGCGTGCCAGATCCGGCACGTACCGCCTGAGCAGTGTCGCGTCGTGATGGAGCCCTTTTCCCATCAGGATCCAGCCCATGTGTGCCCACCACGGGCCTTCCCGCGGTGTGTGCGGATCGCCTTCCTGATCGGACTTCTGATGGTGCACGCGGTGCGTCGCAACCCAGAACATCGGGCCGCCCTCGAGCGCCAGTGTCGCGCACCATGTCAGAAAGTATTCAACCCAGCGATAGGTCTTGTATCCCCGGTGCGTCAACAGGCGGTGGTAGCACATGCCGATGCCCAGCATGCCGGCCATGATCCACAGGATGATGGCGGTCAGGATCGCACCGGCATCGATGTAGAAGAGAGCAGCCACAGCCCCGACGTGAAAGACCGCCATCGCGATCGAGGTGATCCAGTTCACGCCTGACTCGTACTTGCGCCCGAATGGTAGTTCTTGCGTTGCCATCGATCGTGATGCCTCCAGGAACGGTAGTGAATGAACCTCTAAACCGTAACAGTTGGCACGCGCGCGCACTGTAATAGTTCTGTAACAGGTCGTAAGTGACTGGGTGGCAACATGTTACGTGTTAGCGCTATCCTCGGCGGATGAGCCGCGTTTACGCTCTGAGCATCCACGCGGACTACCGCTGCCGCCATTCAGGTGTCTGCTGTTCCTCCAACTGGGATGTGCCGGTCGAGTTGCCGGTCTATCGAGGGCTTGACGCGGCGCTGGCATCGGGTCGCCTGATTCCCTCCGCAGAACCGGACGGGGGTGGCCTCGCCCTGATCGTCGAAGACGACCTGCCGGACGACGCGGCGGCGATGCTGGCGTGCACCACCGCGGGGGACTGTGTGTTCTATCACAGCGGCACCCGACTCTGCGTCGTCCATCGCGATCTGGGCGAAGAGCGGCTGCCGTCTACCTGCCGTCACTTCCCGCGTCTTGCGGTTCGTGATCGGCGCGGGACGTTCGTCTCGTTGACCCACTACTGTCCGACCGCGGCGGCGACGCTGTTTCGCGACGACGTGCCTCTTGAGATCGTTGAGGCGCCGCCGGCGTTCCCTGACGCTGATTACGAGGGCTTGCTGGTCGAGCCCGATGCCTGGCCGCCGCTGCTGCATCCGCGCATGTTGATGGATGACGTCGCGTATGGCGCCTGGGAGCGGCACATGGTGTCGCGTTGCGCCGACGAGACCCTCTCGCCGGAGGCCGTCGTGGCCACGCTCCAGCGAGATGCCGCCGTGCTGCGCGGCTACACGCCCGATGCCGGCCCATTGATAGACGCGGTCGCCGCCCTTCCAGTCGATACGGTGGCGGTCCCCGCGCATGACGCGCTCGCGCCGAGTCTCGCATCGTTCGCGGAGGTGATGCGGGCCGTCCCTGACGACCTGAAGCCGGAGCCGGACGAAGATCGCCTGGCGGACGTGTACCTGGCGGCCGTCGCGCCTACGTGGGCGCGCTGGGGAGGACCGCACAGGCGGTACCTTGCGGCGAAGGCCTTCGCGTCGTGGACCGCCTACCAGGGGCGCGGGCTGCTGACCGTCGTCCGCGGACTCGAGGTCGCGCTGGCCCTGGTGCGGGTCGAGGCCGCGCGACAGTGCCGCGATCGGGGTCGCTCGCTGGATGCCGATCTGTTGAAAGAAGCGTTCCGTCACGCGGACTTCGCGCTGAATCACCTCGCGGCTGGTGACGAACTGGCCCGGCTGTGGGGACGGGTCGAGGGCAGGTCCAGGGGCAGGACCCGCAGACCCGTGTCCGTCAGACGCTAGGAGCCCGACCGAGTAATCGTTGTGAGGGTCACATTCCCTCGTGCTGCGCGCCCACTATGGCG
>JAQBVV010000104.1 GCA_027622905.1 Acidobacteriota bacterium | reverse complement strand
CCACAACGGAAGGCCTTTTTCAATCTCAAACTGTCGACACCGCCTGAGTTTTTGTCACATCAGGGCTAATTACCTGTCTGTCAAGGGTTTGCGGCGAGTCTGTTGGGCTTGCACCCGAGGATAGACGCGGCCGGGCGACCACACGATCCCAAACGTATTCGTGGCTCAATCGACGATTATTCGTGACGTGCTTCCCAACGGTCTCCGCTTTGTCAGCGAGCGGATGCCGCATGTCCGGTCGGTGAGCATCGGGGTGTGGTTGGCGCGCGGCTCCCGCCACGAACCGCTCGATCAAAACGGCATTGCACACTTCGTCGAGCACATGCTGTTCAAGGGCACCGCGACGCGCAGCGCTGAAGACATCGCCCAGACGATCGACTCGATCGGCGGGCACATGGATGCCTTTACGGCCAAGGAATACGCGAGCTACTACATCAAAGTGCTTGACGAGCATCTGCCGCTAGCGGTTGACGTGCTGTCGGATATCGTCATGCGGCCGGCGTTCAACGCCGACGATATTGAGCGCGAAAAGAAGGTGGTGACCGAAGAGATCAAGATGGTCGAGGATACGCCAGACGATCTCGTCCACGAGCTCTTCACCGAAGGCTTCTGGAGGAACCATCCACTCGGACGGCCCATTCTGGGTACCCGGGACTCCGTGGAATCGTTCTCTGCCGACGGACTGCGGCGGTATTTCGGCACCACCTATAGTTCGCCCAATATTGTCATCGCCGCTGCCGGAAACATCGAGCACGCTGAGGTGCGCGATCTGCTGGCTCGAACATTCGAAGGATTGCCCGGCGCGAACGAGGCGCTGGAGGACACGCGGCCGAGCGTTGTTCCGCACGTGCTGATCCGCAACAAGGAGCTCGAACAGAGTCACGTGTGCCTCGGGACCAACGGCTATCAGCAGGACCACGACGATCGGTACTCAAGCTACGTGCTGAACACCGTCCTGGGCGGTTCGATGAGTTCCCGGTTGTTCCAGAACGTTCGTGAGAAACGCGGCCTGGCCTACGCCGTGTTCAGTGGCCTGACGTCGTATCGCGATGCGGGCTCGGTCACCGTGTACGCTGGCTGCGCCAGCGACGTGGTTGGGGAGCTTATTGACGTGGTCATCACCGAGCTGCGCCGACTGAAGGACGAACGACTACCTGATTCGGAGCTTCGGCGGGCCAAGGACCATCTGAAGGGCAGCCTGATGCTGAGCCTGGAGAGCACGTCGAGCCGGATGTCGCATCTGGCCCGTCAGGAGATCTACTTCGATCGTCAGGTCGGGCTCGACGAGACGCTTGTCGGAGTTGAGCGGGTCAGCACCGACGACGTGCTGCGCGTGGCCAGGCACCTCTTCGCAGAGGGTGCGCTATCGGCCACAGTGCTCGGGTCTGTCAACGGGCTGCGGTTACCTCCCGAGCGGCTATCGCTTGGATAGGTGCGCATCATATCTCGGTTGAGACACACAGAGTCGCGTCGATGATTCCACGGTACACAAGCCCAGAAATGGGACGGATCTGGAGCGAGCAGCGGAAGTACGACACATGGCTGCAGGTCGAGATGGCTGCCGCCGAGGCGATGGCTCGAGCAGGTATCGTCCCTCCAGAGGCGGCTCGCGACATCAGGGAGCGCGGCGGATTCGACGTGGCTCGCATCGAGGAGATCGAGCAGGTTACGCAGCACGATGTCATCGCGTTCACGACGGCCGTGGCGGAGCACGTCGGTCCTTCCGCGAGGTGGCTCCATTTCGGTCTGACGTCCTCTGACGTCATCGACACGGCCCAGGCCCTGCAGATGCGCGAGGCGTGCGATCTCATTCTCGCTGGCCTCGCTGGGTTGATGCAGGCCATCCGAACACGTGCCGTCGAGCATCGCCAGACGGCCATGATCGGACGTACTCACGGTGTGCATGCTGAGCCGATGACCTTCGGACTCAAGCTGGCGCTGTGGTACGCGGAGCTCTCGAGGGATGTGGAGCGGGTGCGCCGGGCGCGTGACGTCGTGTCGGTCGGTAAACTCTCGGGGGCCGTCGGTACGTTCGCGCATCTGCCGCCATCGGTCGAGGCCGACGTCTGCCGATCGCTGAGATTGACGCCGGCGGCGGTCGCCTCACAGGTCATCCAGCGAGACCGCCACGCGGAGCTGATCGGCTCACTCGCGATCACCGCGTCCTCTCTCGAGAAATGTGCGCTTGAGATTCGGGGGCTCCAGAAGACCGAGATCGGCGAGGTCGAGGAACCGTTCGCCCGGGGGCAGAAGGGCTCGTCGGCAATGCCCCACAAGCGCAACCCGATCGCATGCGAGCAACTCGTCGGGCTTGCTCGACTGGTCCGCGCGAACGCCGGTGCGGCTCTCGAGAACAATGCGCTCTGGCACGAGCGCGACATCTCACATTCGTCGGTCGAGCGTGTCATCCTGCCCGATAGCTTTATCGTGCTCGATCACATGTTGAGGCGCTTCACGCGCGTCGTCTCGGGCATGGTCGTCTACCCGGATCGGATGCGCGAGAATCTCGAGCGCTCTCGCGGGGTGGTGTTCTCCGGCACCGTCCTGCTCGAACTTGCGCGACGCGGCACCTCGCGCGAACAGGCGTACGAGTGGGTGCAGCGAAACGCGATGCGGTCATTCAACGAGCAGTGTGATTTCAAGGAATTGCTGCTGGCGGATGCGGACATCACCGCCGTATTGCTCCCGGCCGACATCGAGCACGCGTTCGACCTCACCCAACAGCTTCGACATGTTGACGACATCTTCCAACGCGTGTTTCAGGAGGTACAGGTCTGATGCGAGCGCGAGTTTTCGTGACGCTCAAGCCGTCGGTGTTCGATCCGCAGGGCACCATCGTGACCGACGCGCTGCATACGCTGGGCTACGACGCGGTCAAGAACGTTCGACAGGGTAAGTACTTCGAACTGGAGATCGACGCGGGCTCGGAGGAGGAGGCTCGCCGGCTGGCACTGGAGGCCGCTGACAAGCTGCTCGCCAACACGGTGATCGAGAGCTATCGCGTTGAGGTTGAGTCGAGCACCGAGAGATCGGTCCCGTGAAATTCGCCATCGTCGTGTTTCCCGGGTCGAATTGCGATCACGACGCGTATCACGCCACGAAGCATGTGCTCGGACAGGAGGCCGCGTTCGTGTGGCACAAGGACACGAGCCTGCAGGGTGCCGACGTGGTGATTCTGCCGGGTGGTTTCGCCCACGGTGACTATCTACGCACCGGGGCGGTGGCGCGTTTTTCACCGATCATGCCGGCCGTGCAGCGGTTCGCTGAGGCTGGTGGTCCGGTGCTCGGGATCTGCAACGGATTTCAGGTGCTCCTCGAAGCCGGCCTGCTTCCGGGAGCGATGCTTCGCAATCGCAGCATCAGGTTTCAGTGTGAGCACGTCGTGGTGAAGGTGGAGTGCACCGACACTCCGTTCACATCACGATGCAGCCCGGATCAGCTTCTGAGAATTCCGATCGCGCACGGAGAGGGCAATTACTACGCAGAGCCGGAGATCGTCGAACAGCTTGAGGCGCGGCGGCAGGTGATCTTTCGGTACGCCACGGCATCAGGCGCCGTGACGCCCGAGGCCAATCCGAACGGCTCCGTCCGTAACATCGCTGGTCTCTGCAACGAGAGGCGAAATGTTGTCGGCATGATGCCGCATCCCGAGCGCGCCTGCGAGCTCGCGATCGGGAGTGCCGACGGTTTATTACTCCTGGAGTCCGCCGTGCACTCGGTTGGTCAGGGTACCTTCGTCACCACACCATGACCATCACGGACGACATCGTGAAGCGACACGGTCTGGCGCCAGACGAGTATCAGCGCATTCTCGAGATGCTTGGCCGCGAACCCACACTGACGGAACTCGGCATCTTCTCGGTGATGTGGTCCGAGCATTGCAGCTACAAGAGTTCCCGAGTTCATCTCAAAACACTGCCGACGACAGGCGCCCGCGTGATCCAGGGGCCCGGTGAGAATGCCGGAGCGGTGGACATCGGCGACGGCCTTGCCGCCGTGTTCAAGATCGAATCACACAACCACCCGTCGTTCATCGAGCCATACCAGGGGGCGGCGACAGGCGTGGGCGGGATTATTCGCGACATCTTCACGATGGGCGCTCGTCCGATTGCCCTCCTGAACTCGCTTCGCTTCGGACCGCTCGACGAGCCTCTTGTTCGTCGGACGTTCGCCGGGGTCGTCGCCGGCATCGGCGGCTACGGCAACAGCATTGGTATCCCGACGGTTGGCGGCGAGATCGGATTCGACGAGAGCTACACCGGGAATCCCCTTGTGAACGTGTTTTGTCTGGGGATCGCGAAGGCTGACGAAATTATCAAGGGCGTGGCTTCCGGCGCCGGTAACGCCGTGTACTACGTCGGCGCGAAGACGGGCCGCGATGGCATCCATGGCGCGACGATGGCCTCGGCGGAGTTTGACGAGAAGTCGGCGGAGAAGCGACCCGCAGTCCAGGTCGGCGATCCCTTCATGGAGAAGCTGCTCCTCGAGGCCTGTCTTGAGGTGATGAAGACCGACGCGTTGGTCGGGATCCAGGACATGGGCGCCGCCGGGCTGACGTGCTCGACCTGTGAAATGGGGGCGCGCGGTGGCGCTGGCGTCGAGATCGACGTGTCGCACGTCCCGCAGCGAGAGGCCGGAATGACGCCGTACGAGATCATGCTGTCCGAATCGCAGGAGCGCATGCTGCTTGTCGTCAAGCAGGGGCGTGAGAGCGAAGTCGAGCGCATCTTCGAGAAATGGGATCTCCACGCCGTTCGCATTGGCGAGGTCACGACAGACGGATTGATGCGCGTGAAGAGCGACGGCGAGGTGGTCGCCGAGATTCGCACTGAGTCGCTCACGGATGGCGCGCCTCTCTACCATCGGCCAATGACAGAGCCCGCCTACCTCACGGAGGCGCGGCGACTGCCCTCACTCGGCGCGCCGAGGCCGGCGGACGAGGTGTTCCGGCGCTTGCTGTTGTCGCCAGGGATCGCGAGCAAGCGGTGGGTGTACCGCCAGTACGACCACATGGTGCGGACCAACACGCTTGTGCTTCCTGGGATGGGGGCCGGCGTCGTACGGGTCAAGGGCACCAGCCGTGCGCTGGCGCTGTCAGTCGATGGAAACGGTCGCTTCGTGTATCTCGATCCCTATGCCGGTGCCCAGTTGGCGGTGGCCGAGGCAGCTCGCAACGTCGCCTGTGCGGGGGGGCAGCCTATCGGGGGCACCAATTGCCTGAACTTCGGGAACCCGGAACGGCCGGAGATCATGTGGCAGTTCGCCCGGGCCGTCGAAGGCATTGGCGCCGCCTGTCGCGCTCTTGATATTCCCATCACGGGAGGCAACGTCAGCCTGTACAACGAGACGGACGGGACGCCGATCCTGCCGACGCCGGTGCTCGGCGTTGTCGGGCTGATCGAGGACGCGACGATGATCGCGAGCGGTGGCTTTCGCAGCGAGGGTGACTCGATCCTGCTGCTCGGCGAGACGCTGGACGAGCTAGGTGGCAGTGCCTATCTCAAAGTGATGCACGGCCTGGTACGGGGTGTACCGCCCCGGCTGGACCTGCAGCGCGAGGCAGCGCTATTGCGGCTGCTCGTGAAGGGCGTGTCGTGCGGTCTTGTGCGGTCGGCGCACGACTGTGCGGAGGGGGGGCTGGCCGTCGCCCTGGCCGAATGCTGCTTCGAGACGGGACTCGGGGCCGAGGCAGACGTGCCGCGTGTTGAGACGGCGTTGCCGGGATTCAGGGATGTGTCGGTCCTGTTCGGCGAGTCGGCTTCGCGGGTACTCGTGTCGGTGAGCGCCGGGCGGGTGGCGGAGATGGAGACGCTCGCCGCGGAGGCAGGCGTCCCTGTTGCCACCGTCGGCCGTGTGGGCGGCGACCGGATCCGGATTGCGGTAGGCGGGCGCGCTGTGCTGGATGAGCCGCTTGCCGCGGCGGAGCGGCTCTGGTCAGATGCGATCGGAAATTACTTCGAATCACAGCACGCGACCGGGTAAAGCCGTACACTCGTAGAGGTCTGCCCTGATGTTCGATAAGTTTCGAGAAGAGTGCGGCGTTTTTGGAATCTTCGGCCACGCCGAGGCTGCCAACCTCACCTATCTCGGTCTGTACGCGCTGCAGCATCGCGGTCAGGAAAGCGCTGGCATCGCCGTCTCCGACGGAGCGCACATACGCCACCGCCGGGCGATGGGCCACGTCAACGAGGCCTTCGATTCGGACTCCCTCACCAAGCTTGTCGGCAACGTGGCCATCGGGCATGTTCGCTACTCGACGGCCGGAGAAAGCAAGCTGCTCAACGCTCAGCCGATTGTCGTCGACAGCGTGCACGGTCAGTTCGCCATCGGCCACAACGGGAATCTGGTGAACGCCGGTGAGCTGCGCGACACCTTGGTCCGAGAGGGCGCCATCTTTCAGACGAACAGCGATACGGAGGCCCTCGTCCACTTGTTTGCCCGGTCTCGCGAAGAAGGGACCGAGGCCGCTATCGTCGACGCGATTGCGCAGGTGCGCGGCGCCTACTCGTTCGTGATGATGACGAAGGATCGGCTTGTTGGGGTGCGCGATCCACACGGTTTCCGGCCCCTCGCGCTCGGCCAGCTCGGCGACGCGTGGGTGATGTGTTCAGAAACGTGCGCGCTCGACCTGATCGGGGCGACCTACGTGCGTGATGTTGAACCGGGGGAAGTGGTCATCATCACCGCCGCCGGGCTTAAGTCCATGAAGCCCTTTGCGCAAGCCCCAGCGTCCCAGTGTGTGTTCGAGCACGTGTACTTTGCACGCCCCGATAGCTATGTGTTTGGCGAGAGCGTGAACGAGGTGCGAACCGGTTTGGGCCGGCAGCTCGCCCGTGAGTCCGCCGTCGAGGCAGATGTCGTCGTGCCGATTCCCGATTCGGGCGTGTGCGCCGCCGTCGGCTTCGCCGAGGCGTCCGGTTTGCCCATGCGCATGGGGCTGATCCGCAACCACTATGTTGGTCGGACATTCATTGAGCCCCAGCAGTCGATTCGACATTTCGGCGTCAGGGTCAAACTGAATCCGGTGAGAAGCATCATCGAGGGCAAGCGCGTGATCCTCGTCGATGACTCCATCATTCGCGGGACGACCAGCAGGAAGATCGTTCGGATGGTGCGCAGCGTCGGTGCACGGGAGGTGCATATGCGCATCAGCTGCCCCCCGACGATTTCCCCTTGTTTCTACGGGGTCGACACGCCCAGGCGCTCAGAGCTGATCGCCGCGACCCACAGTCTCGAGGAGATACGCAAGTATCTCGACGCCGACAGCGTGGCCTACCTGAGCCTCGACGGGTTGGCCACGGGTGTCAAGGGCGGGCGAGCGAAATACTGCACGTCGTGCTACACGGGAGAGTATCCGGTGGAGTTCCCCAAGGATAAAGCGGCGTACCTGCAACTGGCGCTCAAGCTGAACCCCGAGCAGGTGGCTGGCCAGGAATCCGAGGAGCCGCTGGTCGAGGTGGAGCAGGACCCCGTCGCGCGTTAGTCGCTGGCCCAGCGGCAGGCGACCGAGCGTTGGGCCCGGCTCCTGGCGCGCTTGCAGTCACGGGCTACGATGCGGCAACACCGGGGCGCGGCGGGTGTGGGCTGATGGACGTGCCAGCTGACAAACTGGAATTGTGAGCATGGATTACAAGAGCGCGGGAGTCGATATCGACGCCGGGAATGACACCGTGAAGCGGATCCGTGCGCTCGCGCGTTCGACCTTCACAGCCGGTGTGTTGTCAGACATTGGCTCGTTCGGCGGATTGTTCCAGACGGATACCAGTCAGTGTCGCGAACCCGTGCTCGTCGCGAGTGCCGACGGCGTTGGCACGAAGCTCAAGGTTGCGTTTCTGACGGGGCAACACGACACGGTCGGCTCTGACCTCGTGAATCATTGCGTCAATGACATCCTGGTGCAGGGTGCGGAACCCCTGTTCTTCCTCGACTATCTCGCAACCGGGCAGCTGTCACCTGACGTTGCAGAGAGCGTCGTGCGGGGGATCGCGAGCGCATGTCGCGATGTCGGCTGTGCGCTGCTTGGCGGCGAAACAGCCGAGATGCCTGGTTTCTACGGCGAGGGCGAATACGACTTGGCCGGATTCATCGTTGGGCTCGTCGACCGAGAGAAGGTCATCACTGGTCGGACGATCAGTCCTGGCGACGTACTCGTCGGGGTGCCGTCCTCGGGTCTCCACACCAACGGCTATTCGCTCGCCCGGCGTATCGTTTTTGACCAGCTGCGCCTCACGGTCGACTCCCACGTGGAGGATCTGGGCTGCTCGGTTGGTGAAGCGCTGATGGCGCCGCATCGTTCGTATCTGTCGATGGTGCGTCCGCTCCTCGACGGTGGGCGTATCAAGGGAATGGCGCACATTACCGGCGGTGGAGTGACCGAGAACCTTCCTCGTGTGTTGCCGTACGGCACAGCCGCCGTGGTCGACGCGGCGGCCTGGGAGGTGCCCCCTCTCTTTCGGTGGCTGCAGCAGAGCGGCGATGTTCCCATCGAGGACATGATGCGCACGTTCAACATGGGTCTCGGGCTGGTGATCATCACGCCCCACGACAGAGCGGAGCAGCTTCTGGGCGAACTGTCGGCGCGAGGCGGTCGGGATACGCGCGTCGTTGGCGAAATCGTCGCCGGTGAGACGCCGGCGGTCAGCTACATCAACCTTCCGTGAATCGCCGACTGGGCGTTCTCATCTCCGGGCGCGGGAGCAATCTTCAGGCACTCGTCGATGCCATCGGGGACAGGCGTCTCGACGCCACGATTGCGGTCGTGATTTCCAATCGTGCCGACGCGCATGGACTCGGGCACGCCAGACGTGCCGGCATCGAGGCGCTGTGCCTTGACCATCGCGAGGCCCGGTCGCGGGATGAACACGATCGTTCGGTGGCTCGAGAGCTACAGGATCGAGACGTCGGTCTGGTCTGTCTCGCGGGCTACATGCGCCTCGTCGGGGCGCCGCTGCTGAAGGCGTTCCCGGATGCCATTCTCAATATCCACCCGTCTCTGTTGCCCGCGTTTCCCGGCATCGATGCGCCTCGGCAGGCGCTGGGTCACGGTGTCAAGGTCACCGGCGTCACCGTCCATTTCGTGACCGCCGAGCTGGACAACGGCCCGATCGTCATTCAGCGGACCGTTCCGGTCATGCGTGACGACACCCCGGACACCTTGAGTGCACGCATCCTCGCAGAGGAACACCGAGCGTATGCCGAGGCGGTTGCGACGGTACTTGACGGCGGGTGGCGAATCGAGGGTCGGCGTTTCATCGTCCCCTGAAGCGACACGCCTTCCAGCTCGCACGGTTTGAGTCCGCACGGCCGGCGAATCACAGAAGGACCGGGTTTATAGTAGCGACGCATGGATCTGTACAGCGAGTTTGAGTGGCGTGGCCTCGTGTACGACGCCACGGACGGCCTGAAAGAGCGATTCGATCAGCCCGACATGATCGCCTATGCCGGCTTCGACCCGACGGCGAGCAGTCTGCACGTGGGGTCGCTGCTGCCGATCATGGCGCTCGCGCGTCTTGAGCGAGCGGGTCATCGGCCAATCGCCGTCGTTGGTGGCGGGACCGGTCTGATCGGAGACCCGAGCGGCAAGACGACTGAGAGACAGCTACTGACGGCCGAGCAGGTGGAGGCGAACGTACACGATATTCGATCGCAGCTCGCGCGGTTTCTTGATCTCGACAGTAAGAACACACGGTCGAAGCTGGTGAACAACCTCGAGTGGCTCGGGGGTCTCGGGGCTCTTGAACTGATGCGCGACACCGGTAAGCACTTCACCGTCAACTACATGCTGGCGAAGGATTCGATCAAGCGGCGTGTGGAGAGCAAGGACGGGATTTCCTATACAGAGTTCAGCTACCTGCTGCTGCAGGCCTACGATTTTCTGCAGCTCTACAACCGCTACGGCTGCACTGTGCAGATGGGCGGAAGCGATCAGTGGGGCAATATCACAGCCGGCATCGAGTTGATTCGAAAGGCGACGCCCGCTGGCTCGTCGCGCGCGTACGGGTTGGTGGTTCCTCTGGTCTTGACGGCAGCCGGCTCGAAGTTCGGCAAGACCGAGGAAGGCACGGTCTGGCTCGACCCGAAGTTGACGCGCCCGTATGAGTTCTACCAGTTCTGGCTGAACACTGATGATCGCGACGCCGTCAGGTATCTCAAATTCTTTACCTTCCTCTCGCAGGAGACAATCGCGGATTTCGAAGTCGTCACAGCGCGAGAGCCCGAGGGCCGGCATGCCCAGCGAGCATTGGCGCAGCAGGTGACGGAGTTGGTGCACGGCGCGGACGCCGTTCGTGAGGCGGAAGCCGCGGCACGGGTCCTGTTTAGCGGGGACGTCTCGGGCCTGTCCGTCGATCAGCTGCTGCGCGTTTTTCCCAGTGTGCCGTCGTCCGCAATGCCGTTCGTGGAGACGGGGTGGCCGATTACCGAGTTGCTCGTGTCGTCACGCGTGACGGCCTCGAAAGGCGAGGCGACGCGCCTCATACGAAACGGGGGCATCTACGTGAATGGCCGTCGGGTCACGGATGAGAAGCTCTGCCTGCGTCCGGATGACGCTGTCGAGGGGCAGCTTTTTGTTGTCAGGAAGGGCAAACGCGACAATTTTCTGGTTCGCATCATCGACGCTTGACATTCGCCAGGAGGATCCGTAATATCGTCCGGTTGCCTGCCGGGCGCAAGCCCAAGCGAGCGTGAGGAAGCCCCGACCCGCCGGTCCTGGTTGGGTGGATTAGAGTCACACGCAGGCAAATACCCAATTCTGGTTTCTCGTTGCGTGGCCTGTTAAAAGCATCTTTTAGGTGTTGACAGTCCGAGTCGCTGGTAGTAACCTCAGAAGGTTCCCCTAAGGACGGGCATAAGCGCTCTGTCGAAAGGGGGGTAGCTGGTGTCGCAGAGATGTGGCGCCGGTTGTGGTTTCGGTTCTTTGAAAACTAGATAGTGCGTGCAAGCACAACAAGCGCTCTGGGAAACAAGAAATATGTGTGACCTTGAGCAGCCCGTCGAGTGTCAGCGGGTGGCATTCGTGATGGCGTGAAAGCGCCGGCGCGGATGAACCATCCAACAACACGAAGTAATAAACAACGCAAGAGCTAAGTCATCAGCAATCGCGTTAAGCAGTTGCACTCGCCCGCAAGGGTAGAGACAGCGAATTTAACATGAGAGTTTGATCCTGGCTCAGAATCAACGCTGGCGGCATGCCTAACACATGCAAGTCGAACGCGACTGAAGCTTCGGCCTCAGTTGAGTGGCGAACGGGTGAGTAACACGTGGGTGACCTACCTTCGAATGGGGGATAACGCTCCGAAAGGGACGCTAATACCGCATAACATCCCGCTCTTGAACGAGTGGAGATCAAAGCTGGGGATCGTAAGACCTGGCGTTTGAAGAGGGACCTGCGCCCGATTAGCTAGTTGGTGGGGTAACGGCTCACCAAGGCAACGATCGGTAGCCGGCCTGAGAGGGCGGACGGCCACACTGGGACTGAGACACGGCCCAGACTCCTACGGGAGGCAGCAGTGGGGAATTGTTCGCAATGGGCGCAAGCCTGACGACGCAATGCCGCGTGTAGGATGAAGGTCTTCGGATCGTAAACTACTGTTGCCCGGGACGAATAGCTCCGACCTAATACGTCGGAGTCTGACGGTACCGGGTGAGGAAGCCCCGGCTAACTCTGTGCCAGCAGCCGCGGTAATACAGAGGGGGCAAGCGTTGTTCGGAATTACTGGGCGTAAAGGGCGCGTAGGCGGCCTTTTAAGTCGAACGTGAAATCCCCGGGCTCAACCCGGGAACTGCGTCCGAGACTGGAAGGCTCGAATCCGGGAGAGGGATGTGGAATTCCAGGTGTAGCGGTGAAATGCGTAGATATCTGGAGGAACATCGGTGGCGAAGGCGGCATCCTGGACCGGTATTGACGCTGAGGCGCGAAAGCCAGGGGAGCAAACGGGATTAGATACCCCGGTAGTCCTGGCCCTAAACGATGAATACTTGGTGTGGCGGGTATCGATCCCTGCCGTGCCGAAGCTAACGCATTAAGTAT
>JAQBVV010000103.1 GCA_027622905.1 Acidobacteriota bacterium | reverse complement strand
GAGCCGCCGCTTCAATTTTCAACAGTCAGTCGGACATCCCCGCCGGCTCCGCCCGGCGGGACATCGACCTCCGCTCGTAGCCTGCCGCTCCCACCGCGAGTAGCGCCTAATGCGACCGTCAGTCATCGCGTCATGCACCGGCATTGCTGATTCACACGTCACGGATCGCGCAGACCGAACTCGCGGCGATGAATCGCTGCGGTCGATGTCCGACCAGCAGTACGTCGCCTGGCTCCGAACGGCCGCCAGACGAGAGTAGCCCGGCGGCGTCGCGGACATCGTCCGAAAATGGATACGATGTTCCGCATGGTCAAGCGGAGCAGGAAGCAGGCCGTTCAGGCACAGGGATTCGAGCAGATCTCGTCCGAGATGATCGACGATGTCTGTGCGCGGTTGCTGGAGAACAAGCCGGTGAGGCGAACGTTGCCCGGCGGTGGGCGACTGAATATCGACCGGCTCTTGCCGTTTCTGTGTGTCTATCGGCATAACCCGCAGCGCCACGACGAGGGGACGCATTACTTCGTGCACGGCGAAGCGTCCTACCTGAGCGCGCCAGGCGACGCGCCGGTTCGCAAGGGAATGAAGACGCTCATTCAGCGGGTCGCCCGCGCGGTTGCTGGCGAACTTGGCTCGTTCCTGATCCTGGAAATCTGGTCATCACCCGACGAGGACGTCCCGCACGCGTCGCATGCCGGGACCGGCGAGCTGGAATTGCCTCATCCAGCGTTTCGTGTCATTACCCGCATCCCACACCGTCCCGAGGGAACCGTTGCCACGCTGGATGCCGCCCTGCGGCGAATCACGGTCCAGCGCCATGACGCGATGGTCGAGATCAACCTGCACTCGCGCAATCACTCGCCCGGCATGACGCAGTTGATCTCGGCGGCCGAGGCGGAACGGATCAACTGTCATGTGCTGGGATTGGAGATCCGTCCGATCTATCGCGACCCCAGATCCGGTGACGTATTTCCCGATGTGCTGCGCGTGCTGCGCCGCGGAGTCGGTCGCGCACTCAAGCGAGCGTTCTTTGCATTCTCGCTGAACCGCACCAGCGTCCGACCGCGACATTTCTTTGCACTCGGCCAGAAGCGGCTGCCGACACTGGTCTGGCAAGTCGATCGTGAATTGACCGGGGTGAGCAGTCAGTTCAAGTTCCTGCTGCAATTGACCCCGATCAACGCCGAGCGGTCATGGCAACAGTTCGTAGCATCGGATTATTCGCGCGAGCCTGTCTTTCAATACCGCCCACTGAATTGCGATCCATTGCTGCTGAAGCGGCGCCTGCTGCGGATACCGACTGAACGCATCGAAGATCCGACGCTCGCGCATCTGATGCGCCAGACGCAGGATGAGCTCGACCGGCAGCTCAACATGCTGGCCGACATCGGGACGAAACGGTTGCTGCCCGGCAGCCTGCAGGTGTTTGGCGGTGTCGAATCGTCGCTGCTCGCGGCAGCGCGAAAGATTCTGGCGGAGGTGCCAGGACGGACGTCCGAAGAAAATCGCGAGAAGGTGGGCGCGCGGCAATTCGCTCGACGAGCCGCCAAGGAAATTCGATATTACCGGTCGCGGTTTGACGGATTCACCGCGCAGTCGCTGGTGCGCGAGGACATGTACAGCGGCCTGCTCACCACGGGTGGGAATCTTCTGATCGGGCGCGAGACCGCCATTCCCGAGCGACGCGTCGACGCGCTGCTGCAGCACGAAGTCGGCACGCATCTGGTCACGTATTACAACGGCAAGTCACAACCGCTGGGCCTGCTGCGCGTGGGACTGGCCAATTACGATGGATTACAGGAAGGACTGGCCGTTCTCTCCGAGTTCCTGGTGGGCGGACTGAGTGCCGCTCGGCTGCGCCTGCTGGCGGCACGCGTGGTGGCCGTGCACGAACTGGTCGCAGGCGCTCGTCTCAGCGACACCTACAAGCGCCTCACGGAGACATACGGCTTCGAGCCGCGCACGGCATACACCGTGGCGCTGCGGGTGCATCGCGGCGGCGGAGTGACAAAAGACGCGGTGTACTTGCGTGGATTGATCGAGATGCTCGAGTACCTCAAATCCGGCGGCGAGCTCGAACCGCTGCTCGTCGGAAAACTGGCCGTCGAACACATTCCAGTCGTGCGCGAGTTGCTGCTGCGAAACATCCTGCGACCACCGCCACTGCGGCCGCGCTATCTCGATCACCCCGAAGCCATCGTCCGCCTTGCTCGAATCCGAAGTGGTCTGACGGTCACCCAACTGGTGTCGTCAACTCCGCCAGATATCACGCGCTGACGCCTGGGCGGCCGAACGGCAGTTCGGTCATTGCCGTGGCAGGGCGGAGCCGGCCTCCATGCGAGGATTCGTCCGTATGGTACCGTTCGCGTGTGGCTGTCAGCCGCGAGCGCGGGGACAGCAGGCAGGGGAAATCGGGGACAGCAGGCAGGACGAATGACGTGGCCAGGATACTCGTAACCGGAGGCGCGGGCTTCATCGGCGCCAACTTTGTTCGCTACACAATCGACAATCTGCCCCAGCACGAGATCACCGTTCTGGACGCGCTCACCTACGCGGGCAATCGGGCGAATCTCGAAGGGGTCGAAGACCGTATTCGATTCGTCGAGGGTTCGATCGTCGACGAAGCCGTACTGGAGCCGCTCGTTCGAGAATGTGACGTCGTCGTCCACTTCGCGGCCGAATCGCACAACGATAATTCACTCGAGGATCCGTTCCCGTTTATCGAAACCAACCTGATCGGGACATTCCGGATCCTTCAGGCCGTTCGGAAGTTCGACAAACGACTGCACCATATCTCCACCGACGAGGTCTACGGTGACCTGGCACTCGACGATCCGGGCAAATTCACCGAGGCCACTCCGTACAATCCGTCGAGCCCGTACTCGGCCTCGAAAGCCGGCTCGGACATGCTCGTGCGCGCGTGGGCACGTTCCTTCGGCATTCACATGACGATCTCCAACTGCTCGAACAACTACGGTCCGTACCAGCATGTCGAAAAGTTCATTCCCCGGCAGATCACGAACGTGCTCGCAGGCGCGACGCCGAAGCTCTATGGCGAGGGCCTGAACGTTCGAGACTGGATCCACGTGGACGATCACAACAGCGCGGTTCACGCGATCGTGGAGAACGGTCGCAGCGGCGAGACCTACTTGATCGGTGCGGACGGCGAATTGAACAATCGTCAGGTCATCGAGATGATTCTCGAGATGCTCGGGAAGAACGCCGGGGACTATGAACGCGTGCGCGATCGCGCGGGTCACGATCTCCGCTATGCCATCGACTACTCGAAGCTCCGAGACGAACTCGGCTGGAAGCCCCGGTTCACGGGATTTGCGGATGGACTGAGACAGACGATCGACTGGTACGCCGCACATGAGGGCTGGTGGCGTCCACAGAAAGAGGCGACCGAGGCGAAGTACCGGAAGTCAGGCCAATAGCAATAGCCCGCCTCGAGGAACGGTGCGACCGGGGCCGTTGTGTGTGCTGGCGAGGTTGCGAATCACTACTGCGGGCCCGGCGGCATCGGGACGATCATGATGATCGACGGATACCGGGCGGGCTCGGCGCCGGCCGTCTGGTTCGGGTAGCCTGCGCTGTTCCACGTCCAGTCCTTGATCGTCACCCCAGGTGGAAACGCCATCGTCTCATTTCTGAATCGGCCCACTTCGAACATGTACGTGGGTGGTTCGTCGAAGACCTGGTTCCCCCGCTCGTCGAGCAACGTTCGGTAGTAGGCGATGAGGCCCTCGTACGTGGCGGTTGTACCGAAGAGGTAGTACCGCTGCGCGCGGCCTGCGTCGTATGACGCGATGAACTGTGCCGTCGGGTAGATCGGGAACCCGAGCGTGGCTTCTGTTGGAACCTCCGGGTCGCCAGGTGCCGGCGTGGGCTGAGCGGCTTGCGGTGTCTCGGGCCGCAGGACCTCCGCCGGGGGAGCCTCCGCCGGCGGAGCCTCTGCTGAGGGAGGTTCCGGTGCTGGAGCGCTCGCCCGCGGCGGCGGCGCCGTGCTCGGCCTGGGAAAGGGCCGGGGTGTCGGTGTCTGCCCGGAGGCAGCGACCGCTGTTGCCAGCAGCACGGTAAGGCATATCCCGAGCCGAGTCATACAGCCATTATAGGGTGACGCCAGTATTCAGGGGGCTGGGTCACGAGCAGGGTTCACGGGCGGTCCGCGGAGCGCCAGTAGTCAAGGACGTCGTCGAGCATTTGCTCGAAACTGACGCGGGGTGCCCAACCGGTCTCCGTGCGGAGGCGAGTGGCGTCGCCGATCAGTATGGGGAGATCGCTGGGGCGCAAGCGCGCCTGATCGAGCACGATCTCTACCGCGACGTGCGAGCGGGCGACAAGGGCGTCGAGGACCGCGCGGATCTGCCTGCCGATGCCGGACGCAACGTTATAGACCGCTCCAGGAACGCCGCGATCCATGAGCAGCGCGTAGGCACGAACCGTATCCCGTACATCGGTCAGATCGCGTTGGGCATCGAGGTTCCCGACCCGGATGACTGGCGCCTGTGCCCCGCGCTCGATCTCCGCGATCTGCCGCGCCATGCCGGCGACCGCGAATGTCGGATTCTGGCGGGCGCCGACGTGGTTGAACGCACGCGCGACGACCACATCCACACCGTCTTCGAGCACGGCCCTGATGCCGAGCTGTTCCTGTGCGAGCTTGCTCACGGCGTAGGGGCTCGCCGGACCGATCGGGGAGTCTTCCACGAGCGGCTCGGACGCTGCCGCGTAAACGTTCGCTGAGCCTGGAATGAGAACGCGGCACGGGGATCCGGCACGCCGAATCGCATCGAGAAGGTAGTGCGTGGCGAGGACGTTGCTCGCCATCGGCAAAGCCGTGTCGTGCCAGGAGCTGCCCACATGCGCCGCACCGGCGCAGTGGTAGACCGCAGATGGTCGGAGCGCGAGAATCTCCTGCCGGACCGTATCGCGATCGAGTAAATCGATGTGTGCCCACGTGGCCAGTTTGGCGACGGCAGGCGGTGGCGCTGACCGCGACCAGCCCACCAGGCCGTGTGTGCCTGCGAGGTGTTCAAGGAGATGACTGCCGGCGAAGCCGGACGCGCCGGTGACGAGGACCCTTGCGGTGGCGGTCGTCACATTCCCGGCACTTCCGTGGCCAGGGATCCGACCCGAGTCACATCAGGACCCTGGCCCCATGAGGCCGCCGAACGCTCCAAAAAAATTGGAGAACGTACCGAGGCCCGCCAGCACGAACGAGACGTTGAACCGACGGTCAGACGCAATGGGGAAGTTCGAGCTTGACTGCGGGAACTTGAACTTCTGAAAGTCGGCCTGGATGCCGCAGCATTGCGCGAGGTAAGACATCCCGATTGTTTGACTGAGGATTCCGGCTCGGCCGATGTCCCACGTGAGCGCGTACGCCCCTTGCGCGCGGCCCTCCAGCAGATTCACCGACGTGCTCCATGAGAGCGAGCTCTCGGGTTTCGAGGTGGGACTTCTTCGGTACCGGCTGTAGTTGACGGTCGTCGTGCCCTGCCCGAGCTGCGCGGTCGTGCCCGTCGTGACCACGTGCAGACCTTCTCCCTGCAGGTTGTATTCCAACCGGGTGGTCGAGTCGAAACGCGCGCTTGGCGTTACCTTCACGCTGAGGGCGACATCCGAGACGTCGACGGCCTTCGACCGAAAACTGGTGCTGACGTACTGGTTGTCGTTCAGACTCGCGCGGGGCGTCAAATACGCCGTCTGCTGAATGCCGAATGTCAGAAACTGGATCGTCGAACCCGCCGAGCCGTCCAACGTCCGGGCTCGATACAACAGACGGTTGTTGAGGCCATAGGTGAAACGGGTGGCGCCACCGAGGATCACGTCCGTTGAGTCGGTCAGTGTCAGTACTCCAGCAGAATTGCTGATGGCGGGGACATAGTCGAGCGAGAACGTCGGTTCGATCAGGTGCTTCATCCGCTCGCTGGACCCGCTGGCCGGGGTATCCCAGATCTTGGCCAGCACAGGGCCGACGACATCCGCGCGAAGCGTCAGGTATCTGCGCGTGAGTGCGTCCCCGGTCACCCGTCCGGACAGGTCGGCACTGCGTGTGTAGTACGTCGTGCGATACGACGCGCTGGTGTTCAGTGTCAGAAAACTCAGCCGAGAGAGCGCCAGGCGCAGGGTCGGAAGGACATCGACACGGGCCAGACTTCTGTCGGTGGTGACGACCCCATCGGTGACCTGCCGGTACGGCAGGTAGCCGAATTCGCTGGACACCGATCCGTAGACGGGAAGGCCGAGCAGGCGCTGGGGCGCGACCGCCGCCGTCACCCTCGGGCTACCGCCGTAGAGCTGCGACGTGTTCGCACCGGTGAAGGTCTCGACGCGCTGAAACAGGGCGCTGGTGGTGAACCCACCCCACGTGCCGGCTAGCCCTGCCTCGATGGTGCGCGTAGCGTTCGACGCCTGATAGAGGTTCTGCTGGTACAGCTGCTGCGCGATCAGGCTCGATGAGTAGTCGACGCGTTGATGCAACCGTATCGACGTGCCGATCATCTGACTGCCCGTGCCAGTGAACTGGTAGCTCGATTCCGCTGGGAGAACCGTTGCGCGCCCCGATTGGGTGAACTTGGCCTGGCGCTGATTCAGCTTGTAAAACCGGAATGTGCCGTACGAGGCCCCGCTGGCGACCCATCGGTACTCCGCGCCGACGCCCTGGCCGGTTCGGGTGAACCAGTCGTGGAAGAACGTGGCGTCCTGACTGCGCCCGATCGCCCAGAAGAACGCGTTGCTGACCGTCTGACCCCGGAAGGTGGAGGATCCGTATGTCGGGAGCAGGAAGCCGGTCGCGCGCTGGTCGTCCTGCAGGGGGTAATACAGGACGGGTAGATAAAACAGCGGCACGCCCTTCACGCGGAGCAGAATGTTGCGTGCGATCGCGTAATCGTTCATGTTGATGATGACCGACTCGCTCGTCACCTCCCACCGCGGCGTCGGCTGTACGCACGTGCTAAATCCGCCTCTGGTGAGCTTGTAGGAGCGGGCGCTGAGCTTCTCGATCGTATTCCCGTAAAAGTAGACGTCCGGCTCCTGGCCACCGAACTCCGCCCGGTTGGCCATGGGGCCCAGCGACAGGATGCCTGACGCCTGATGGAAGGTGCCTGTGCCCGCACCGACGTCGAACTCGGCGCGCTCGGCGGCGATTCGCCCTTCAGCGTTCGTGAAGACGACGTTCCCGGTGGCGACGAGGCGGAGGGTCGGGCTGCTGAAGATGTCGATCTCATCGGCGAAGAACTTGATACCGGAGTCGCTTTCGATCTCGACCTGACCGGTGAGGCGTACGTGATCTGCAGAGACCTGCTCAAGGCGCCACTGGGCTGAATTGGTGATGAGCGAGAGAGGGGTGTCCGGTATAGGTGTTGGTGCGCCGGGCGCAGGCGTCGGGGCCTGCGCCAGGAGAGGCGCCGAGTGCGCGCACAGGAAAAAGCAAAGCAGGATCCGTGAAAAGCTCATTGGTTGTGCGAGGGGTCTCATCGCAGGATAGCACGCTGTTTGAGGCCTTCACGAACCTCGCCGACTACCATGAGCGAGCCCGCGACACACACGGTACCGTCGTTGGCCAGGGCCTCATCGACGGCGTGGACCGGACTCGGCTCGGACCGTATCTGGATCGATGGTTTCGCGGCGCGGATGCGTGCGGCAAGATCATCCGCGGGCATCGCACGGGTGTGACGTGCGGCCGTCGTCACGACGGACGACACCACCGGCAGGAGCGTGGCGATGATGCCCTCGATGTCCTTGTCACGCATGACGCCGAGCACGAGAGTGGGCCGTGCTGGAGCAGGATGCCAGCGGGCGAGATGGGCGGCGAGGGCTCGCGCGCCGTCAAGATTGTGTGCGGCATCGAGGAGGAGCTGCCTGCCATCGTGCAGGCTGATCAGCTCGAGACGGCCAGGCCAGTCGACCAGGGTGAGGCCGTGTTCGATCGCGTCTCGGCTCACGCGGACACCGTGCCGTCGCGCTGCTTCGAGCAGGCGAATGGCGACCAGCGCGTTGCCGATTTGATGCTCCCCACGCAGAGCGAGTGACACCGGCCCGTAGTGGTCGTGGGGTGTGTCGATGATGAGGGTCTCCCGGGTGCCCGCTGAGCCGCGCGTGACGCACGCGCCGGCCATCGCTTCGATCATCTGCGCGCGCTGCGCGCGCGCCGCCTCGGCAACGACGCGGCGTGCCTCTTGAGGTAGCGTCCCGACGACGATGTCCATTCCGGGCTTGATAATGCCGGCCTTCTCCGAGGCGATCGCCTCGATGCTCTGGCCAAGCCACTCCTGGTGATCGAAGCCGATCGAGGTGATGGCTCCGGCGATCGGGGCAAGAATGTTGGTCGCGTCGTATCTGCCGCCGAGGCCTACTTCGATGACGGCGACGTCCACACGCGCTCGACGGAACAGCTCGAACGCGATCGCCGTGGTGGCTTCGAAGAACGTCACACGTATCGGGAGGCCGTCGGTCCCGAGTAGCGATTCGGCGCAGTCGAGCACGTCGTCGGTCGCGTGATTCAGCGCGTCCGCGTCGACCGGGTCGCTGCCGATGACAAACCGCTCGGCCAGATCGATCAAGTGGGGAGAGATGTATCGGCTCGCGCGTACGCCATCCGCCACGAGCGCAGCGTGCACCATGGCAGTGACCGACCCTTTGCCGTTCGTCCCCGCCACATGGAGCGTCGTGAACGCTCGCTCCGGATGTCCGAGGGCGGCACACAACCGGGAGATGTTGTCCAGTCCGAGTTTGATGCCGAACGTATCGAGCGCCAGGAGTCGGCTTGGCGACGGCTGGTCCTGGTCCTGGTGCAGTGTCACTGAGACGTCACGTATGGTGCGGCGGGCTGCCAGAGGACCAGGAGTGGCACCGAGCGATCAGGGGTTGGTTCTCGGTACGTAGTAACGAGTGCCTTTGTTCATCGTGTGGACTTGACGCATGAGATCGTCGATGGCAGTGTCGCTGGACGTCAGATCGAGCTGTGAGGTTTCGACAACCAGCAGCGGTGTCGCCGAATAGTGAAAGAAGAAATGCTGATACGCCTCGTTGAGTTCGCGCAGATATGCTGGCGCGGGCCGAGGCACGGTCTCGCCCGTGTCCGTGACCTGCTCGGGCATTCGCTGCAGCAGGATGTCTGACGGTGCCTGAAGGTAGATGACGAGGTCGGGTGCTGGTACGTCGCTCGCGAGCAAGTCGTAGAGTCGCTGATAGATGAACAGCTCGTTGTCGTCGAGATTGAGGAAGGCGAAAATCTTGTCCCTGTCGAAGAGGTAGTCAGAGATGGTGGCCTGCGCGAACAGGTTGGCCTGGCGCAGTCCGACCTGTTGCCGGTGTCGGTTCAGCAGGTAGAAGAGCTGCGCCTGCAGCGCGGCGCCCGGTCGCCCCGCGTAGAAATCCCCCAGAAACGGATTCTCGGTTTCTTCTAGTACCGTCGTGGCGTCGAGGCGCGCCGCAAGGCGGGTAGCGAGGGAGGTCTTACCAACACCGATGGGGCCTTCGATGGCGATGTACTGAAAGGACATGTGCTGCGAGGTGTCCAGGACCCCGACGCCTGCATGCTATCATCCGCCCGATACGCGCAATGCACAAGGCACACCACACCATCCACACGGCGGCGTCGCTCGGAACCCGAAGAAGCTCAACGGTTGTCGGCCTGGGCGTGGTGTCCGTCGTGCTCGCGGTCGTGTGTGTGGGCTGCGCGACCGCGCCAGTATCTTCATCGTCGCCTGAGCCGCGGGTGGTCACGTGGGAGGACAAGCTTCCGTGGATGATGCGCCTGGAGGACCAGCGGGTCCTGCGCGATCCGAATCCCGCTCCGCCGGTGGTCCTGCTGCCGGCGACATCCACCCAACCGGCCATCCTGGCTCCGGCCGCGCCTTCCGATCTCATCCTGCTTCTCGACGACGGGGAAGCGCGTGTGCGGTGGCGAGCCGCGCTTGCGCTCGGACGGGTGGGCCTGCCCGAGGCGGTCGAGCCGCTCATCAGACTGCTTGGAGATGACGAGCCTGATGTGAGGGTAGCTACGGCGTTCGCGCTGGGGCTGATAGGGTCTTCCGATGCGCGCGAGGCGCTGCTGACGTCGCTCGGTGACGCGGATCCCGAGGTGCAAGGCCGCGCTGCGCAGGCGCTCGGCATGATAGGCGATCCCGTTGACGCCACCGCGGTCAGCGAGATGGTGCAGGCGCACGTCTGGGCCGGCGCACTAAACGGGCTGGATCCCGATGAGATGGGCTTTCCCCTCGCCCCCGCAGTCGAGGCTGCACGTCTCGGGATGTACGCGCTCGCGCGGCTCGGGTCCTTTGACGGGTTGGCCGCAGCGGTACTCGCTGCTGGAGGGCAGCCGTATTCGGGTTGGTGGCCCGTGGCCTCGGCGTTCCAGCAACTGGGGGATGGACGCGGCGCGCCGGCGCTGCTCTCATTGCTGAATACCCCCGGTCGCTACACGGCCTCGTTCGCCGCCCGGGGCCTTGGCGCATTGAAGGAGCAGGCGGCCGTCGGGCCCTTGCGCCAGATCGTCGAGCAGCAGACGGCACACGAGGCCCTCGTTATCCAGGCGATACGCGCACTGTCGGCGATCGGTGACGTCGCCTCTGTGCCGGTGCTGGTGGATATCGTCCTCGACGCGGACGCCAGCGAGATGTTACGGCAGGAGGCGATGATGGCGATGTCCCCGCTCGCCACCGCCGACAGCCTTGATCTGTTGCTGGACCTGCTGTCCGACCCGTCCCCGCCCATCAGAAGCGCGGCGTTTCGAACGCTTGCGCGAGTTGCCCCAGACTCGTTTCTTGCGGCGTTGTCCGGCCTCGATCCGGATCCCGAATGGGCGGTCAGGGCGGCCGAAGCGGATGCGCTGGCCGCGCTCCCGCAGGCGCGGGGCGAGGCTCGTCTCAGGGTCCTCCTGGGGGGCGACGATCCTCGCGTGGTGTCTGCAGTGCTCGCCGCGCAGGTGGCGTCGAAGGTTGCCGGTACAGAGGCGGTGTTGCTCGAGCGGCTCGGCAGTGATGATTTCGGCGCGCGGGGTGCGGCCGCCCGAGGACTCGCGGCGCTGGGTGCCATCGCGTCGGTTCCGGCGCTGGTCCAAGCCTACAGCGTGGCGCAGGACGATACCACGTACGTCGCGAGAGCGGCGATTCTATCCGCGCTGGCCGAACTCGATCCAACGGCAGCACGACCGCTCCTGGAGGACGGACTCGGGGATCGTGACTGGGCGATACGCGTCCGGGCGGCGGAACTGCTCCGGAGCGGGGGGCTGGATGTAGACGACGGCGCGATACGGCCAGCACCGGCTGGCCGCGCGATCAGCGATCGGGAATGGTTTTCGCTGGTCAGCCCACGGTTCTCACCGCACGTGTACATCGAGACAGATCGGGGTGCCATCGAGTTCGAGCTGGCGATCGTCGATGCGCCGCTGACGGTCGCAAATTTCATGACGCTGGCGCGCTCTGGCTTTTACGATGGTGTCGCGATCCATCGCGTCGTTCCTGACTTCGTCGTCCAGGCCGGTGACCCGCGTGGCGACGGGGAAGGCGGCCCCGGGTACACAATTCGCGACGAGATCAATATGCGCCCGTATCTGCGCGGGACTGTTGGCATGGCGCTCGATTGGCCGGATACCGGTGGAAGCCAGTTCTTCATCACCCACTCGCCCCAGCCGCATCTCGACGGCCGCTACACGGTATTCGGGCACGTCGTGGCCGGGATGGATGTGGTCGACGCCCTGGTGCCGGGTGATGTGATTCGGCAGGTGCGCATATGGGACGGCGAAACGGAATGACGCCCGTCGTGTGATACGTGCGACGGGTGCGGCTAACGCGAGCACCGATGTAAGCAAAGACGCAAGCAAAAAGGGGACGCGCGAATTCGCGCGTCCCCTTTTTTTCTTCACGAACCAGCGGAAGACTATTTCTTCTTCGCCGCCTTCTTCGTGGCCTTCTTCTTTACGGCCTTTTTCTTCGCGGCCTTTTTCTTCGCCAAAATGCAATCCCCCCCTTCAGCGATGTGTGAAATGACGGTGGTTCCGTCAGCGTCCAGTGCTTTCGGCCATCTGGCACGTCGGCCCTGGAACTGGCGACCCCGTTTCGCGGACTAAGGACCCGGGC
>JAQBVV010000102.1 GCA_027622905.1 Acidobacteriota bacterium | reverse complement strand
TGACCCTCCATACCCTTGGCGAAGAAGCCAAGCGGATACGGCACGCGCAACACAGTGAACTCGCCCGACTCCTTGTTCAGTGCAAGCAGCGCATCGGATGAGTTGCCCGTGGCGATCGGCGTGTCGGCACCCAGTCCGAACGTGTCGTACAGGTCAACCCAGTTGTAGTAGTGCGAGTCCGAGCTCCCGGGATATGCCGCGTTCTGGAACTCGGGCCCAGGGGTCTGGTGCAACGTCCAGCCCTCCTGGCAGTGCTGACCAGTGGCGTTGGGGCCGTTCAGCGGCCCGGTGCACAGCCGGCGATCGAAGCTGGCGAAGTGGCCGCTGGCAAGGACGGTCCAGACCACGCCCTCCCCGTCGACATCGAGCCCACGTGGAGAGAAGCCCTGCACCTCGACATCCGGACCGAACGGCACCTCGTAGTACTCGCTGATCGCGGTGGCTGGCGGGTTGTCGCCGGGAGCGATCCGCGCGATTCCGCCCGGCATCCCGAGGAGAGTGCCCCAGACAGAATCATCGGCCGGGCTCGTCATCACACCGTAGAAGCCGCGATTCATGTTCCGGTCCAGGTTCGGATTGGCGGGCTCATCGGACTCGGTGTACGCGTCGCGCTTGCCGTTGCCGTTGTAGTCGAGGATCAGCGCGGTCCACCCCTGCGACGCTGCCTCGTCGCCGGTCTCGTCGTACATCTTCGTGTTCAACCACCCGACCACGCCACCGTCGCCGCTGGTCCACAGCGTGTGATTCTCGTCGTCATGCGCGAAGAACAGGTGGTGGGTGCCGAAGCAGGTGTCGATAAGCTTGGTCTCGTCGGTCGACGGGTCGTACACCGCCAGCTGACGGCCCGACCTGGTGGTCGGTGTAGCCTGCGCCGACGGGTGCGACGAACCCGGACCGCAGAAGTCGGGGTGATCGTCGTCCGAACGAATCCGCGACGTGGTCCAGACCCGTCCGAGGTGGTCCATCATGGGGTTGTGCACGTTGGACTGCCCAGGCCAGATCGCCTCCTCGCCCCAGTAGGCCGACGCCATGAAGCCAGTCTGCGGCGCTTTGGTCGCCGTCGCCGGATCGCGTAGCGGTACGGCCACCTCGCTTGCCGTGTGCGTCACGGGATCGAGGACCGGGAGAAACTCGGCACTGAGCTCCGGGGCCCCATACAACTTGCCGTTGGCGTTCACCGTCGGGTCGCGCTTGTCGGTGCCGATCGAGTCGTGGAGGTAGACGCCCGGATTCACCCAGTCCCACTGGCTGATCACGACGTTGCGCTCCTGGCCCTCTGGCCGGGGCGGCGTTGCAGCAGGAACCTCGCCAGCGGCGATACGGTCGGTCCAGTCGGCATACATCGCCAGCGTTGGACGCACGCCCATTTCGGTGAGCCCCGCGATCATGTCCCGGCCCGCCTGGCCGGACTGGAGGCGGCGCATCCATGCATCGGCTGACGACTCGAACTCGCCGAGGCTTGCGGGAATCGTCCGGGTGCCTTCGTTGCCGAGCTGGTGGCACGACTCGCAGCGGTCGGTCTTGACGAGCCGGAGGTAGTGCGCCTGCGTGCTGATGTCCTCCGGGATGCCATTGCCCTGCGGCCCCGTGCCAGGAAACTCGCTCGCGGCCGGAACGTTCAGCATCGAATACCAGTACATGGCCGGGTAGTACTGGGCGGCGGCTGACGCGCTCGGTGCCGAGACAGCTGTCAGGTCCAGCGTTTCGCCGGGCGAGGCCTGCATCTTGGCCGAGTCGACGAGGCCGTACCCTCGGACCCAGACGTCGTAGGTAGCATCCGGCAGATCAGGCACGACATACTGCCCGAGGTCGTCGGTGACCACGGTCCGTGAGAATTTTGCGGGAAGGTCGGTCGTCTCCGCGATGACCCACACCCCGGCTTCGGGACCGTTCGGACCCGTGACCACGCCGCCGATGTCGTCTGCATCGACCGCAACCTGACTGGCGCCCCCTCCGCACGCCACCGCCAGTACGGCGGTGCAAATTACGGCGACGCCACGAAAAATTCCAGTGATTGTCATATGACTCCTCATCTGTGAACGTGATACGCGTGAGCGCTCGTCGAAAAAGCAATCCGAATCGTAACACACCGCTTCGTAAACACCGTCTACCGGTTCGCCGTATAGCTTCCCACGTCGGCGTTGCCCATGCCGCTGCAACTGGTGGCCCCGTAGCGGGCGAACTTCTGGATTCGTTGCCCGCTGTCCACCTCGCCCGTGAAGATGTTGCCCTCGGAATCGACGGCCAGGTCGTGAATCCAGTGAAATTCGCCCACCTGTCGGCCCGATCGGCCGATCCGATCCAGTTCGGTGAAATTTTCCCTGTTCACGATGTAGAAGGTGCCGTTGGCCAGATCTCCCACGTACAGGCAGGTTTCCCCGGGGTCGGTCGACAGCGCCGCCGACACCGCCGTCCCGCTGGCCGTATACGGCGCGATCTGGATATCAGCCACGAATCCGCATTTGCCGGCCTCTGCGCTGGGATTGCTGCAGGGCTTTCCAACCGCGTTCACGTCGAAGACCTGGATGCGATTGTTGCCACGATCGCAGACGTACAACAGCCCATCGGCGCTGAGGTCCGCGCAGTGCAGCGGGCTCCGGAAGAACATCGGCGTCATGTCGCCCGCCTGGTAGTCGGCAGCCCACGGGCCGGCGTCGTAGGGGTCGATCTCGGTGCCCTCCGGATCGTCCACCGGGTTCTGCCCATACGCGCCGAAGTGCCCTATGTACTGCCCCGTTTCGGCGTCGACGATGAGTACCCGCCGGTTGCCGTACCCGTCGGCGACAAACATCCGATTCGTCTCCGCGTCCACGCTCATGTCAGCCACCAGGTAGGGCTGCGGTGTGCCATTCGGACCGCCGTTGATATTCTCGCTGTCCGGCCCCTCCATGCCCGCGTGACCGATCTGGTAGACAAACTCACCGTCGGCTGTGAATTTCAGAATGTGCGAATCGTCGCCATAGGTGGCCGCCCACGGGAACTGCCCGGTGAAATCCTGGCCGTTGCCGGAGATATAGACGAAATCGTTGTGGTCCACGAAGATGCCATGCTCGCGCGCGGGCCAGAAGCATCCGTCTTCCTCCCGACAATGCTCCTCAAGGAATCCGGGATCCGAAGGTCCTCCCCACGCATCGAGCAGATTGCCTTCCCTGTCGAACTTGAGCACCGACGGCGCGGGCACGCAGCACCCAGCCGTCTGTTCGGCGAAGGCTCTGGAATTGCCCAGACCATCCACGGGCACGCCGTCCGCGTTTGTGGCGGCCACACCAAGACCCGCCGCGGCGCTGGGCTCCAGGGCCCTGGGTCGGTGATACACCCAGATGTTGTCGTGTGAATCGACGGTGATGCCCCCGACCTGACTGATGCGCCAGTTATTTGGCAGCGGCTTGGGCCAGCCCGGATCGACGATGAAACTCGGAGCCGAGGCCCCCTCGGGGACGCGCGAACCCGATCGCGCCGCCAGGCGCTCGAATGTACCGGCCTGATCCAGGCCGAAATCGGAGTCCGCCTGAACAACCGGGTCGCCGCCGGCGCACGCCGACATCACCAGAGCCCCACACACGAGAACAGCGGAACCGAAACCCTTTGCGTGTCTCATTGAAATGCCCCCGGTAAAAAACAAAAATGAGGTGACCGCCGACCGCGCCACTCACCGTCGTTGACGACGGGTAATAATAGCCGCATCCCGGAGGTGAACCAAGGTCCACTCCAGGCTGTTGTACCGCCATGCGCCCGCGGCGCCAGAAAGAGGGAGAGTAACGTGAACCACGAACGACTGACTGCCGACAACGCAGAAGATGGGCGCTCGAAACGGTCGCCCGACGACAGCGACACGCTCGTCACGCGACGCCGCATCCTTCAGACCGCGGGCGGTACACTCGCGGCCGTCGCGCTGACCGGCTGCGATGTCGGTCAGGCGCCACAGCCCGAGGCGGCCCAGGGATCGGCCGCCGAGCCGCGCCCACGGATGCCCGATCTGACGGGCCGGCTGGCGCGCTACATGGCGCAGGCACGCGATATGCCGCTCTCGCCCGGGGTGGTGCTCGCGACGAAGCATCGCATCCTCGACACCCTGAGCGCCATCGTCTCGGGCGCGCGCCTCAAGCCTGGCGAAGTGACCATCGAGTACGTGCGGGGCCAGGCCGGCGTTCCCGAAGCGTCGGTCGCGACCACCGACATCATGACCTCCGCCGTCAACGCCGCGTTTGCCAACGCGATGTTCGGCCACGCCGACGAAACCGACGACTTTCATCCCCACACGAAGGCACACCCGGGTTGCTCGGTTGTGCCCGCTGCGCTGGCCATGGGCGAACGACAGGGCAGCACGGGCCCCGAGTTCCTCCGCGCGGTCGCGCTCGGCTACGACCTGTGCTGCCGGATCCTGATGGCCCTCGGGCCCGCTCACGTGCGCGCGACCGGCAGGGCCGCCGAGGGTTTCAGCGCCACGTTTGGCGCCACGGCCGCGGCCGGGTCGCTGGCGCGCTTCGATGAGACGCAGATGCGCTACGCGATCTCGTACGGCGTGCAGCAGACGTCGGGGGTGTGGAGCTGGGTGCGCGATGTGGAGCACATCGAGAAGGCGTTTGACTTCAGCGGGATGGGCGCCCGCAATGGCGTCGCCGCCGCCACGATGATCCAGGCTGGTTTCACCGGCGTCACCGACGCGCTGGACGGCGACACCAACTTCGTCAGCGCGCAATCGGACGACCCGAGGCACGAGGAATTCGTGGCCGACCTCGGCAGCCGGTTCTACGTGGAAGAGACCGCCATCAAGACGTTTCCGGTGGGCTACCCGATGCAGTCGCCACTGGCGGCCTTCTTCCAGCTGAGACAAGAGCATGGCCTCACCGTCGACAACGTGGACCACATCCTGCTGAGGCTGCCGGACGACGGCGCCCGTATCGTCGACAACCGCGCCATGCCCGACGTGAACATCCAGCACATCATGGCGGTCGCGCTGGTGGACGGGTTCATCGACTTCGAGAACAGCCACGCCTACGAGCGCATGTCAGATCCGGCGGTCGTCGCCGCGCGGCAACGCGTGGAACTCATCGCCGACCCGGAGCTTGCAGTCGTCGAAGCCCCGCGCAGCGGCTTCGTGGAGGTCACGCTCAGCGACGGCCGGCAGGTGAGCCTCTTTGTCAGTCACGCCCCTGGCACGCCGGAGAACCCTCTCGATACCCAAGCCGTGAACGCCAAGGTCCGCACGCTGGTGAGGCCGATCCTCGGGGAAGCGAAAACCGAGGCCCTCATCGAGCGGGTCAACGCACTGGAAGAGCTGGGCGACATCCGCGAGCTCCGGCCGTTGCTCACGCTTTAGCTCTGCGCGGGAGGCACCGCATTGCCATCACCAGGAGTTGCCATGTCCGCTACGAAGACCACCCGCTACCGTCTGTGCCGCTTGCGTGTTGCGTTGACAGTGCTTACCACGGTGCCTGCCACGGTGCTTGCTGCAGCGCGTGCCGCCGCGCTTGCCACGGTGCTTCTCACGGTGAGCGGCTGTGCGCAGCAACCGTCCGATGCATCGCCGGAAACCGTCGATCCGGATCCTGGCGCGGCCAGCGCGACGCTGGCGAATCCGTTTCGACTCGTCGAGCACTGGGCGCAGTTGCCCGAGGGCTTCGTCTGGGGCGAGGCGATCGCCGTCGAGACGGACGCCGACGGCAATCTGTACGTCTTCCATCGCTGCGCGTCAGACACCTGTGTCGATCGGACCGAGCCGCCGTTGCTGAAGTTCAGTCCGTCGGGCGAATTACTGATGAGCTGGGGGGAAGGCCTGTTCGTGTACCCGCACGGGTTGGACGTCGACAACGAAGGAAACATCTGGGTGACCGACGCCCGCCATGAAGGGGGCAAAGGCGAGGTCGTCCTCAAGTTCAGTCCGGAGGGCGAAGTCCTGATGACGATCGGCACCCCGGGCGTCTCCGGCAGCGGTCCGTATACGTTCGACGGCGTCGCTGACGTTGCCGTCGCCGACGACGGGAACATCTTCGTTGCCGATGGTCATCTCAATAACCGCATCGTCAAGTACGCGCCGGACGGCACGTTCCTCATGGCCTGGGGCCAGGCCGGCACCGGACCGGGCGACCTCAACCAGCCGCATTCCATCTCGCTCGACGCCCAGGGACGGGTCTTCGTCGCCGATCGCAACAACAACCGAGTGCAGATCTTCGATCAGGATGGCGCGTTCATCGACGCCTGGACCGATTTCGGTCGTCCCAGCGGCCTCCACGTATCCGCGGACAACACGTTGTACGTCGCCGACTCTCAGTCGACCGCGGAGATCAACCCGGGGTTTGAGATCGGTATCTACTTCGGCAGCGCGATCGACGGCACCGTGGCGGGATTTGTCGGCAACACCCTGACCGAGAGCGTGACCGAAGCACCGGACGGCAACCTGTTCTCCGGCCTCGTCGCCGGCCGCGGATTACAGCACTTCGTGCGGGAGTAGCGCTGACGCTCAGCGCCTCCCTGCTCTCGCGATCGGACAACACCGACGATCCAGGCTGCCAGGACGCACCGAGACGGCCCCGAGACCGCGTGCGGCGTCTGAGGTGACCAACCAAGTCGCAACTCGACGGCGCGATTCCGGCTACCATCGGTCTCCAGCGGGTTGACAGACCTCCTGCATTCGATGAATCGCATCATCTTCGTCCCTGGCAAGAATCCCAAGCCGCCGGTGGAGCAGTATCGGCAGATGCTACTGCGTTGTCTGCGCCGGGGTGTCGAGCGCGCCGACCCGGCTGTGGCGCAGGAGATTGAAGCCGACAGCCGCGCATTCCAGCTGGCTGGGTGGAACCACCTGTATTACCAGAGCGACAAGCCGTTGAACGAGGACCTGCCGTGGGTCGAGGCGTTGCTGACGCAGGATGGGCCCACCCGGCAGGACGTGCGCGAAGCGCTTTCGCTCCGGAGCGGCGTCGCATGGTTCCTCTACACGCTGGCCGATGCCTTCAACGTCTTGATCCCGCTGCTGCCGGACCCGGCGGTGAGAGCCACGATCCAGGAAACCGCGCGCTACTTCAGCAACGATGGCGACAGCGGCCGACAGGTGCGCGAACTACTCAAGGCTCCGCTGCGAGAGTTGTTTACCCGGGGCGACCGCATCCTGGTCATCGGCCACAGCATGGGGTCGATCGTCGCCTACGATGCGCTGTGGGAACTGACGCATATCGAGAAACATCCAGGCCGCGTGGATCTGTTTCTGACCATCGGCAGTCCGCTCGGGATGCGCTTCACGCAGCGGCGCCTGCTGGGTACGCGGGAAGAGGAACACCGGCGCTACCCGCACAATATTCGCCACTGGATCAACATGACGTCTCACGGCGATCTCACAGCGCTGGACGCGACGTTGCACAACGACTACAGGGCCATGCTCACCTCGGGCGTCATCGAGTCGATCACCGACATGAACGGCGGGATATTCAATTTCTTCCGCAACGATCTCGGTCTGAACGTACACCGGTCCTATGGATATCTCGTCAATCCACGCGTGGGTGAGGTCATTGCCAACTGGTGGAAAGCGGGCCCGGCACAGTAGTCACGCAGGTCGCACGTCACTCGGGTCGCACGTCTGGCTATACGATGGACGTCGATGTCACGCCTTCGACACGCAGAGGCCACCGCTGAGCCGACGAGCATCGGCGATCCGGGCGCGCTGTCCAACATCGTCTCAGGGCGAGCGCCCTCGTAGGTCGTCGGAGCAGCTACATCCAGGTGCGAAAGCTCTTCCTCATCGGACTGTTGCTGGCGGGCGCTGGTGCCGCCGTCTACGCCGTGGTCCGCTCCACCGACCCTCGGCCGGCCTACGTCCACGTTCACTGGAACACGACGGTTGACGAGTCGGCACGGCGAACACTCGAGCGGACGTACAGTCTCGAGCGACCCCGGCAGACCGAAGGTCTGCCGTATACCTACGCGCTGACAGATCTCTCCCGGACCAATATTCAGGCGCTGGTCGAGAATCCGGCGGTCGAAGACACGCAGAACATCCACCGAACCAGGTTTCGTCCAGGGCTGTTCACGCCACGACTTCCCTATCCGACGTGGGCCCAGGCATGGATGGCGGTCGGGTTGACACTCCTGAGCGCGGGGCTGCTGCTCGCCGGCGGCGTCGCCACCGTGTTGGCGTCGGTTGCGGGACTTCGCACGCTTCGTATTCCGAAACGGATGCAGGTGCATGTGGCCGCGGGTGGTGCCTGCATCGGCACGTGGTTGATCCGCTTCCTGGCGCTCACCGGCTTTCCGAACGATCACTTTCTCTACCTGGCGCCAGCGCAACAGATGCTCGCCGGGGAATGGCCGTCCAGGGATTTTGTCGATCCCGGCACGCCGCTCATGTATGTCGTGTCCTTCGTCGCGCAGTTGTTCGTGGACTCCCCTCTACTGGCAGAGGCACTCGTCGTCTCGACTGCGTTCGGCCTTGCTGCGGCATTGACGGTGTACGCAGCATTCGCAGTCTCGGGATCACTGTCGATCGCGGTGGCCGTGACCGCCGCAGAAGTCGCGCTGTTTCCACGGTCGTACCACTACCCGAAGCTCCTGTTCCTTGCAGCTGGCGTGCTGGCGATGTGGCGGTATGCGCGAGATCCGTCGTTCGCGCGCACGGCCGTGCTCGCTGGATGCATCGCCGTCACGTTCCTGTTTCGTCACGATCTCGCGGTGTACCTCGGCATCGCGGCGCTGACCACCGTCCTCTTCGCACACTCAGGCTGGACAACGCGTGCGCGAGGGACCGCGCAGATTCTGGGATTGGTCGCGCTGCTGCTCGCGCCGTACCTCTGGTACGTCGAGGCAACTGTGGGACTCAGCCCGCACATCGCCTCTGGAGCGGAGTACAGCCGGTCGGAAATAGAAGAAACCTCATTCATCCGGTCGGCGCCGTTCGCACTCGTCAGGCTTCCGACGTTCGAACTGTCCACGATGCTCTCGGCCGACAACGCACTGGCTTCGTTGTTTTACCTGTTCCACATCCTGCCGCTTCTCGCGATCGGGGTGCTCGTCTGGCGTCGCGCACACGGCATCGCACTGGCGCGCTCCGACCTGGCGATGATCGTGCCGCTGATCGTCCTCGCCGCTATCGCCAATTTCGCATTGTTGCGCCGACCGCTGCAGGGCCGCCTTCCCGATGTGGCCGTCCCTGTCTGCCTCCTCGCGGCGTGGCTCATACCGCAGGCCTGGCGCTGCGGTGGAACGAGGCGCTTCATCAGTCGCGCGCTGGTGCTCACACTGACTGGCGTGGCCATCGCCGGGGTCAACGCCACCGGGGCGCCCATGGAACAGCTCAACCGCGCAGGCCTCCTGTCGCGTCCGGACCACTGGCTTGCACACGCTCGCCAGGTCGTCATGGAATTGCAGGAGCCAATTTCACTCCGGCAGATTCCCAGTCGATATATCGAAGCGCTCGTTCCGTTCCTCGGGTATGTTGACCGCTGCACGTCACCTGATCAGCGCCTGTTCGTCGCCGGCAACGCGCCCGAGATATACGTCTTCGCGCGCCGCCTGTTCGCCGGGGGACAACCGATGCTGCGAGCGGGCTTCTACAGCACCACGCGCGATCAGCGCCTCCTCATACAAAAGATGCGTACGCAGGACGTCCCGTTGGCACTCGTCCTCCCTCAGAATGACGTGGCCTCGTTCACGCTGGTCATGGATGAATTGGAGAATGCGTTTCGACCGGCCGGCGAAATTCCGGTTGAAGGAATCGGCAGCATCCTGGTGCGCGTGAATCGTCGTGCTCGGCCACATGGCGTCGACGTCGTGACGGGACTACCCTGCTTTCAGCAAGGGCTCGGGTAGAGACACGTCGGTCCGTCGCCCGCGTGACCGCCACCCGCAACATCGAGCGGACCGCCGTGGAAAGGAACTGTAGTTGGAGCCCGCCGAAGGCGGCAAAGAAAAATATAGCAGGAGCCAACACGCGGAAGGCGGGTTGGCTCGCCACACTGGACGATTTCCGCAACTGGTTGATCCGAGAGGCAGCGTAAATAGCCTGATATTCACAGGTTCGCCAAGGTTTCGCGAGGTGAGTCTCGGAGAGCAAGCGCACACAGCGCCACACGGTCAGGCGCGCAGCGGCGGCGTGATATGTACGCTACTCAGTGACCAGGCGAGGATCGGATTCGACTCCGACGCGAGTCGTGATTCTGTAAGTTGCGGATTTCACAATGCGGGGCGGCGCGAGTGAACCGCGGTCGTGCATCACACGGCTCGGCAGGGAAGGACGTCACCATGCGCGTCTCCGATCTCGTGCGAATGGAGAACGGCAAGGTCGTGGAGCGATGGGGCGTCGAGGACATGTCCGGGCTCTCGGGCCAAGCGTAGCGAAGTGGTCTCGTATACAGTCGCCATGCTTTCGTGAGTCTCGTCGCGGTGAGCCGGGCGCCTTCTGTTCACCTGCTCCAGTCTTCATCACAGCGGTCGGGATCGTTCCGACCACACAGGTCTGGAGCAGTCCGGCGGTTACGCTGACGGGCCACAACGCGGACGTGCTGCGCCGTTCCGGCCGCCGATGGGAAGGTGGCTATGAGACGTTCGGAAGGGCCGCACTTCCAGGACCAGCCAGCGGGAGGACGACGAGCACACGCAATCCGCCGCCCCGGTTGTCGAGGCTCACGGTTCCACCCAGCAGCTCCACCGTCGACTTGACAATCGAGAGGCCAAGACCCGTCCCTGGGACTTCCGTGCCGGGACGCCGCACCCGGTAGAACTTCTCGAAGACGCGTTCACGCTGATCCTCTGGAATCCCCGGTCCAGAGTCGCCTGACCACGCAAGCGCCAGCGCGGCTTCCAGGTGTCCGTCCACGAGCATGCGCTGGAGCTGCCCCTCGGCTGGAAGAAGCCGCAGATGGTCTTCGTCAACTCGATGAGCGACCTCTTCCACGACAAGGTCCCCGAGGCCTTCATCCGGCGCGTGTTCGACGTAATGCGCCGGGCCTCGTGGCACACCTTCCAGGTGCTTACCAAGCGCGCCGAGCGGATGGAGACGCTGGGCAAGAAGCTCGACTGGCCCTCGAACGTCTGGATGGGGGTCAGCGTCGAGTCGCAGAAGTACCTCTACCGGCTCGACCACCTTCGCCGGACCCCGGCGCGCGTCCGCTTCATCTCCTTCGAGCCGCTGCTCGAGGCGCTCGGCGAGCTGGACCTCGACGACATCCACTGGGCCATCGTCGGCGGTGAGTCCGGCCCCGGTGCCCGCCCGATCGAGGAGGCCTGGGTGACCGAGATCCGCGACCAGTGCTTGGCCGCCCGAGTCCCGTTCTTCTTCAAGCAGTGGGGCGGAACGAACAAGAAGAAGGCCGGGAAGCTGCTCGAGGGCCGCATCTGGAACGAGATGCCGTCCCTGGTTCCGCCAGCACCGCCGAAGCCGACCAGGCGCCTGCCGATCGCCCGTACGGGCCGCTGCTTGCCCGACGCGGCCCCCTGAGCGCGACCATGGCCACCACAGCAGCCTCCTCGCCCACGCCGCCGCCACGGGCGGCCACGTGGGCCACGACGGCGGCTTCCTGGGCGACCGCCCGCTACCTTCCGGCTGTGAACCACGCGACCCGCAGCGGGGCGACTGGGATCGGAACCCGGATGCGGACGCCGGGTTAGCAGCAAACCCGCCTCGGCTGCTAAACGCGCTCTCTACCTGTGAACCGCTCTCTGGCGCTCTCTCCCCGGTGAGGCCCGCAGAGAGCACTCTCGGGCGAGAAGAGGCCGTCGCGGACGGCGGTCGTGATCTCTGGTGGCGGTCGTGGAGAGCGGTGCCGAGGACGGCGAGCGCGCAGATGCCCGCGAACACTGGCCGAAAAAACAAAAGCCCCGAGGGGTCGCCTCGGGGCTTCTGTAAACCGCTAACCCCACCGAAGTTGGTGGGGGAGTAGATTTGGCTCCTCGGGCTGGACTCGAACCAGCAACCCTCCGGTTAACAGCCGGTCCCCAGCGTTTACTACGGTGTGCTACTGAGTGCCACGGCGGCAACGGAGTCAGCTATTTAGCCCACTCTCCAGCGATCCCGACTGCCACCAATTCGTACTGAGTCGGATCGGAGGGGACTACAAATCTCGCTACAGTTTGAGCGGGCCTCCACGGCCACCAAGTAGGA
>JAQBVV010000101.1 GCA_027622905.1 Acidobacteriota bacterium | reverse complement strand
CGAGGGGAGCGGAGGGGTAGTCGGAAGATGTCATTATGGAGTGATCGTAACCGCCACTGACGGCGGCTGCACCGAGATGACGGTGACGCCCTCCGGCGCGGTCACATCCACGGGCCCCGACAGCGTCCCAACACGGCCCAGCAAATTGATGACCGCCCGTACGTCCGCCGTCGCCAGCGCGTTCAGGACAGGCATCGGGCCTTCGACCACCACCTCGACGTTCCCGGGCGAAATGGAGGCCGAAGAGTTGGGCGCGAGACCCTCTGGCTCAATCGGAAGGCTGAGGCGTACCCGGCCGGTCAGCGGGGCGACCGAGACGGTAATCGTGGCCCGTTCCCGGTCGACGTAGGCGAGCCCCTGCGGCAATGGGATCGCCACCGACCGAACAATGTCGGTGCGGGCCCCATTCACGTTGACCGAGGGCAGCGCGATGGCATCGAACTGCTGGAGCAGTTCGATTGGCCCCTGTACCTGGATCGCGGCGGGCGAGGTCAGCACGCTGGTCACGCGAAATCCGGGATCCGGGTTGCCAACGATCTCCACCGTCAGCGGCAACGTGCGCACCAGGGTGCTCTGGTTAATCTCAACAGCCACCCGCACACTCTCTGGCTCCAGCCGGACGCCTCGGATCTCGGCGCCGCCGGCACCCAGTGGCTTGAGCAGCACCGCCTGTTCGAGGCCGACCGTGAGCCCGGTCACCTGTACGTCGGCAGCGCCCTCCGCTACCAGCGCCACCAGCGACTCCGGCCCCGTGACCCGCACCGTGGTCACGGTCGGTGCCATCGCGCCGAGCTCGTAGCCTGTTGGCAGCGAACCCACCGTTCGGGCTCGTACCGGGACATCTCGACTGACGAGGGCCTCGAGGTTGACCGTGACAAAGCGCGGCTCCGAGTCGACGACGCGGACGCCCCCGATCCCCTGCACCTCCACGAACACCGGCACATCCTGCGACCGAGCGTCGAAGCCCCTGAGGTCGACCGAGGCGCGCAGGTTCGCGGCGGTCAGTTCGTCCCATCGGTCGGTGGGGGCGGAGATGCGGACGTTGATCGCCGGCAGCGGGTTCGCGACGGCGAGCGAATCGCCGACGTTCACGGCCTCCACCGCAATCGGCTGCGGGAAGAAGTCGACGACCGTCGGGTTCTCCGTGTCCGTCACGAACACCCAGAACGAGATCCCGAAGATCAGCGACACCACGAACAGGCCAGGCGTCTGCCGGACCGCGCCACGGGCGCGGTGCCACGCGTCGCGCGCAATCTCGACCGCCTCGGCCCGCTGGTGTTCGTCCAGGAATGGCATCAGGAGGCTCGCCGCTCACCCGATTGAGGTGAATCGGCCGGATCCACGTAGTCCACGTCAAACAGCCGGTGCAACTGGCGGCTGAGGTATTGCTCGTCCAGATTCGGCACCATGCGCCCGTTCGAGCAGAGCGAGACCTGGCCGCGCTCCTCGGACACCACGACCACCACGGCGTCGGTGCGCTCGGTGATGCCTACGGCGGCACGGTGGCGCATGCCGTACTCCGCGGGCAGCGGAGACTCGGAGAGGGGCAGCGTGCATCCGGCGGCCACCAGGCGATCCAGGCGGAGTACGACGGCACCATCGTGCAGCGGCGAGGTCTCCGGGAAGATGCTGAGCAGCAGTTCGGAGGAGATCGTCGCGTTGATGGGCACTCCGGTGTCGATCACTTCTTTGAGGCCCGTCTCCCGCTCCAGCACGATCAGCGCGCCTACGTTCTGTCGCGAGAGCACGAACGCCGCACGCACCACGATATTGAGCGCATCCTGCCGTTCCTCGCGCCGCAGGAACGAGTGCAGGCCAGTACGGCCGAGCCGCTCCAACGCCCGCCGGATCTCCGGCTGGAAGACGATGATCATGCCGATCAACAGACCGGCGACCGAGTTGCGGAGGATCCAGTTCAGCACGCGCAGGTCCAGGATGCGGCTCAAGATGAATGCGGCCACCAGCAACACGCCCACACCTCGGAGCACCGTCATCGCCGTCGTACCGCGCACGAGCAGCAGGAGCCAGTAGATCGAGCCGGACACGATCAGGATGTCGACCGCCGCGGCCAGATTGAAGCGCAACACGACATCGCTCACCGCCTCGGGGATTGCAGGCATGGCCGGGCTCCCCTCCGCGTGTCGCGGCCTACTGGCCGCCGAGGATGCGGGCGAGGATCGCCTGCTGGGCGTGCATGCGGTTCTCGGCCTGGTCCCACACGATCGACCGTGAGGACTCGATCACCTCGTCTGTGATCTCTTCGCCGCGATGTGCCGGCAGGTCGTGCATGATCAGCGCATCCGACGGCGCGGAGGCGATCAACGCCGCGTTCACCTGGAACTCCCGGAACGCCTCGGCGCGCTTGGTGCGCTCGTGCTCCTGGCCCATGGAGGCCCACACGTCTGTGTACACCGCCGCGACGTTCCGCACCGCCTCGTGCGGGTCGGCGACCTGCGTCACGCTGCCGCCGCCGGGCAGCGCCCGGGCGATCTCCATCGACTCGTGGTCCAGTTCATAGCCGTGCGGCGCGGAGATCAGCAGGTGCGCCCCCGTCATCACCGAGGCGTACGCCAGCGAACGGCCCACGTTGTTCCCGTCGCCGATATACGCGAACTGCAACCCGGCGAGGGAGCCGAATCGCTCGCGCAGCGTGAGCAGGTCGGCGACGGCCTGGCAGGGGTGTTCGTCATCGGAGAGCGCGTTGATCACGGGGATGTCAGCGTACTTCGCGAGATCGGTCACGGTGAGGTGCGCGTAGGTGCGTGCGGCGATCGCCTGCACCATGCGCGAGAGCACGCGCGCCACGTCGCGCACCGGCTCGCGCTCGCCCATCTGCACTTCGTGGCCGGAGAGGTACAGCCCCTCCCCACCCAGGCGGCGCATCGCCATCTCGAATGAGGTACGCGTGCGCAGCGACGGCTTCTCGAACACCATCGCCAGCGTCTGGCCCTTCAGCACCGGCGGGTACCCGTCGCGCTTCATGCCCAGCGCCATGTCCAGCAGGCCGTGCAGTTCGTCCGATGAGACGTCAAGGATCGAGGTGAAATCGCGGCCCATCACGGGACGAACTCCGGGCGTTACGGGTGGCCAGGCAGACAGCCACGCCGGCTGGGGGAACCGTCAGTATACCGACCGGGGCGTTATGTATCGCCCCACGGAATCCCCCTGTCCCGCTCCGGTGCCCGGTCGATCTAGGATGCCTGCCTGATGCCGCCAAGACCTTCACTTCCGTCGACGCGCACCCTACTGAACACCGCGCTGGCATTGGCGGCACTGGCGGCGCTGATCATCCTGCTCACCCGCTCGGCGCCGTCGCCCGGCATCGAGATCGAGCGCCGTCATCCACCCGGTGGGGTCGATGCGGTCCGCGTCCACGTTGCCGGCGCGGTCCTTGCACCCGGCCTCGTCGAGGTTGATCCCGGCGACCGTGTTGGCGATGCGATCGCGGCCGCGGGGGGCGCGTCGCCGGATGGCGATCCGGACGCACTCAACCTCGCGCGCCGCGTCCTCGACGGCGAGCGGATCGAGGTGCCGCGCATCGGAGGGCGCGCAACCAACGCCCCCGCTCTCATTGACCTCAATCGCGCGACGCAACGCGAACTGGAATCGCTCCCCGGCATCGGTCCGGCACGCGCAGACGCAATCGTCGCGGCGCGCGAGTTCCGACCATTCGAATCAAGCGACGACCTGCTCGAGCGCTCGGTGATTCCCCTGTCTGTGTACGAGGCGATCCGCGACCTCGTCACCACATCGAGCGCGAGACGGTGACCGGCTTGAGCCGCACGCCGGCGATGGTGCTGGTGGCGGCCGCTTACGTCGCCGGGACGATCGCCGGTGCCGTGCTGCTCGGCTCCTGGCTGCTGGCCGCCCTCGTCGCGGGCCTCCTCGGTGCAAGTCTCCTGCTCCGCGACGGCGGTGCTCGCTGGCTCATCGTCGTCGCCGCCATCTGCGCTGCCGCCGCCGGCCATGCACGCATCGAAGCCGTCGATGCGCGGCCGCCACCGCCGCTCGCCGGTCTCCACCGCACCGCCGAGGTCATCGGCGTCGCCCGCGACGATGCCGTCCTCTCCGGCACCCGCGCCCGCGTCGACCTCGAGGTCGAGACCGTCGATGGCATCGCGCACTCGGGCGGCCTCCGGCTCACGCTGATCGCGCCGCGCGAGCCGCTGTTGGCGGGGGAACGACTGCGCTTCACCGCCCGCATCGAGCCGCCGCCAGAGATCGAGGCGTTCGACTACGCCGCCTTCCTGCGTTCGCGCGACATCTTCGTGACGGCCGCCTTTCCCACGTCATGGGAACGCATCGGCGTCGCCAATCGAGGCTGGCGCGACCACCTCGCCGCGCTCCGTCGCGGCACCGTCTCGCGCATCGAGCAGTCGTTGCCTGAACCCGCCGCCGCGCTCGCGGCCGGCGTGCTCGTCGGCGAACGCCGCACGATGCCGCCGGACATCACCGAGGCGCTGCGCATCACCGGTACGACCCACCTGGTAGTCGTCTCTGGACACACGGATCAACTACCCTATCTCTCGCGAAGTTCGGACCTGCCCTCGCCGTTGCGGGGCGCCTCAGCGCTCGCACGCGATCCCGTCTTTGTCGCCGTCGCGCGCCGTGTTTGCCTGGTACAGGGCGTCGTCGAACACGGGCTGCACGCCGAACGGCCTCAGCTGACCTGAGACCGTGTTTCCCGTCACGCCCACCCGCGCGACGCCGCCGGGATAGACAGCATTGAGCTCAGCGCAGTTCCTGAACACCTGGATCGGCAGACCTCCGGTGGCAGCCGGTGGTACCGGAGCGATGGGGATGGCAGGTGTCGAGTTCGTCACCCCACAGCGGTGCTCCGTGGCGGCGTCCGCCGCGACGTAGGCATCCTCCCGCGTGTGGCGCCCATAGCCGTCTCGGCTGTCATACCGCGCGATCGCCAGCCCCGCCTTGATCAGCTCCAGCCCCGCGTCGGTCGCGCCCACGTCTAGGTAGCGGAGGAGACGGTCATACCGATCGCGGTCATCGCGCGCACCTGGGACGAGGGTGATTCGCTGATTGAGCGTGAGTCGCGACAGCGCTTCGCCCGCCTCGGAGAACCCGCACTCACCGCGCTCCGGCGTGTCGATCCCGACCACGCGGACCGTCTCCATGCTGCCGTTGGGTGACTCCACCTCGACCGTATCTCCGTCGATGATGCGTCTGACCGTCCACATCTCCGGAGGCTTCGCGATCCGTGCCGCCTCCGTGGCTGCTGACGCTGCTGGCGTCGCCGTTTCGGGTGCGATGGGCGTCGAGGTTGCGGCGAGATGCTCCGCGGTGGGGGTCGCGGTCACGCGCGTCTCCACCTGACTCCCTTGTCCGTCGCCTGACGAGTCATCCGTAACCGTGGAAGTGCACCCTGCGAACGCGAGGACGACGAACAAGCCCGCAGCGCCGCCGACCTGCCTCCACCGCGCAAGTGACAGTGAGCGCATCATGCTGAACTCCTGACCCGGTCGCAGTCGCCGCGCCGGTCTACGCGTCCCGCGCCTGCATCCTCTCAGTGCACGCGGACGGCCTGGTGCGCGCCAACGAGAACTTCATGTCGTGGGTGCGCGGTGAGAAGAGTGACCTGCCCCCGGTATTCATACCACCTGGAGAGTTAGTGTTTCGTCCCTGAGCAGCGGTGCCCCAGCCACGACCTCGGGCGCCGGCGACCGGTATCCGAGTGAGCTGTGCGGGCGGATGCGCTGGCGTCCGTGGGGGTACGCGAGCGAGCGTCGCGGATTCGCACGGTGCGCTATCAGTCCGCTGGCGATTGCGGGAGTGCGTGCGTGTTGCTGTCAACGTTGCTGTCAGATCGCGAGAGCCAACCCCGCACGCGACAGCGCGGCTCAGGGGCAGCGCTCGGCCTAGTCAGCGGGCTTGGGCTGCCGCCGCGTCTCACCTATGACGCCGTCAATGGCCTCGGCTGCCGCGAGGAACTCTTCGTCAGCGCCGAAGCGTCCGGCCAGTTGTAGACCGACGGGGAGACCATCGACGGTGCCCGCAGGCAGCGTGATCGCGGGCACGCCTGCGTGTGTCCACGGGAGATTCATCGTCGCGTCGCCAGTGGAGCCGAGGCCAAGTGGCGCGGGGCCCGTCGCAGGGACGCTCGCCCAGAGGTCGATGCGATGACGATCCATCGCGGCGGCGAGGCGCTCGCGCAGTTCGAGACGACTGATGAATCCTTCCGCCCGCGCTTCGGGTGTCACCTCCTGTGCGCGGTCGAAGAGAGCCGCACTCGCGGCGCGGAACATCGAACCCCAGCACGCGAATCGCTCCGCATGCACCTCGCCGAACTCTGCTGTCGCTAGCGCAGAGTGCCGCGCGTTGATTCCGGCAATGTCTTCCAGCAGGGGCACGCGTCTCACTTCGACGCCGCGTGCGGCCAGCGCGGCGATGGTCGCCTCGAATGCGGCAAGTGCGGCGGGCTGCGCTTGCGCAAGATACGGCCCGACCGGGACGCCGACGACCGGCATACGTGCTTCCACATCACCCCGCCAGTCGGGGTAGAGCGCGGCAGCAACGAGGCGACTGCCCGCAACATCGTGTGTGAACCAGCCGACGTGGTCGACTGACGGGGAGTAGGGCACCGCACCATCGGTGGAGACACGGTCGTACGATCCCTTGTACCCGACCACTCCGACGAAGGCAGCGGGGCGCAGAACCGAGCCCACGGTCTGGGAGCCAATCGCGAGTGGAACGTATCCGCAGGCGACGCCGGCACCAGAACCGCTGCTGGAGCCTCCGGGCGTGTGCAGTGCGTCATGCGGGTTCGTCGTTGCGCCGGGCTCGCGGGACGCGAACTCCGTCGACACCGTCTTGCCGAGGATGATCGCGCCCGCTGCAATGAGGCGCGAGATGGCGGGGCCCTGCGGCATCACCCACTCCTCAGGGGGAATGGCGGAGCCGGCGCGTGTCGGGAGGCCATCCACGGCAAAGATGTCCTTCACGCCGACGAGCACACCGTACAACGGTGGCCGTGAGCCGGGGTGGGGGTATCGCGCAGCCAGCACATCGGCGCTTGCGTGCACTCGCTCGCGACGCGCGGGCTCCGGCAGAAACGCTCGGACACGCGCGTCGAAACGGTCGATACGTTCCAGTGCCTCGTCGATCTGCCCGTGCAGGTCGACCGCACCTTCTCGGAGCGCGGCAGCACGGGGGGCAAGTGGAATAGCAGCAAGAGGCGACGCTTGTGACGGTGTCATGGCGAGATGGTATCGCGATCGAAACCCGCCCTCATCGGCTGCCCATTCTTGGCTGCGTTCCGCCGCTCGGTCATCATGGTGTTGTAGGTCGGCATGACAATCCGTGGTTCGAGCCCGTGCTCGCGGTCGTACTGCGCCAACGCCTCCTGCGCTGTCGGAGCGGTGTTGAGGTCAATAGTGACAATGCTTCCCGCCACCTGAGTCACTTCTTTGGCTCCTTCTTGCTGGACACCTTTATGAACCCCATGTTTGCAAGCATGCCCGCCGTCTCTGGCCCCGAGGTCTGCCCAAAAGACATGAACATCGCCGCTCCGCCCCGTCTCCTCGCGCCCTTCTCTTACTAGTAGCCGATTTGCACGCTGATTCGAATTGCAACAGCGCCCTAACTATCGGTCCGTTGCGAGTGCCTCCTGCGCCTAAGCAGGATAAGAAAGGTGATCGTCCCGATAGTGAGGAGAACGACCACCAGAGGTACCGATATGAATGGGCTTTCGAGGACTGCGATTGCCGGTTTCCCAAAGTAGTGCTTCACGGCGACCATCGTCGTCATTGTCCGCAGCACCTCTGACATGGAAAACGACTCGACCTCGCCGATAGCCAAGACGTATTTACCGACATTGTCTGGACTCGAGACGACGATGTCGTAATGCCCTGACGGCACCCTCTGGCGATACTCCGGCCCCATGAGATAGCGATCGCGGCCGAACGGTTCGTCGAACGCCTTCCACGCCTGCGTCCCGGGGACGACCACTGCCAATCGTTCGCCATCCTTGACGATGGTAAGCGTGTAGTCCTCGCTCACGCTGGCGATGGCCGGAACAAGGACGTTCAGATACAGCACAAACGATGCGTCCGATGAAATGTGGTAGGTGTCGGGCTGGCCTTTGAGCTCAGCGTAGTAGGCTTTCGAAATCGTCGGATCAGTGACGTCGATGCTGCTCGTCGCACCGGGAACGAAGGGCTGGTGCGCGGCCGCAGGATCGACGGACGGGATTATGCTGATCGCCGTAGCGGCGAGAGCCGAAATGAGCGCTTGGTGTATCCGGGTGAGTCGTTTCACTTGGCCCTCACAGGACTGCGCTGCCATGGGGCAGCGGGCGACTCGATTCGCAACGGAGCGAGAGATGCGACGCCGCGACTCCGCGCTCTAGAACGGTGCGATGCGTTCGAAAAATCAGCGCCGACCACATGCATCACCACCCTAATAATATCAACTCTCGGGAGCATCACCGAATCCCCAGTGTGAACAGGGAATTCTGCTGACGCCGACGCAGAATCTGGCCTAGATAGGTGAGCTGTTGTGGCTAGTTGTGGCCATGCTGTCCGGAGCCTCTGCGCGCCCTCTGTACCCGGTGCTGCGAGCGCAGGTGCGGATAGCCCACACCCGTCACAGCTCATCAGGCCCTGCGACCGCGTGACCACCATGAGCGACTGGGCTGCGATGTGCCCAAAGCAGCCTCCTACGTGGAGTTCAACCCCCGGACTTGCGTTCTCGCGCCACTTGATAGCGGGACGAACGTCACGCCTCGTGGAGCCACTTGTTTGTAAGAAACTCTAGATGATGAACACGCGTGGCACCGCCGGACGCACGAACGACACGATGATCGCCGAGACGACGAACAGCCCGGCGATGGTCGTGAACGCTAGTTGGTATGAGCCGGTCGCATCGAACGACATACCGACCAGCGCCGGCCCCACGAGCGCGGCGCCAAGCGTGAGCGTGTTGACCATCCCGAAGATCGTCCCGAACGCGAGCATCCCGAACGTCTCTTGCACCAGTAGCGGCATGACGGATCCGAGGGCGCCAAAGCCGAACCCGAACACCGGCACGAACGCCCATACCCACCACGCGCTCCCCGCAGCGAGCAAGATGGTGATCCCGCAGATCTGGCACGCCAGACTCGTGATCAGTGCATAGCGTGCTGGAAACCGCTCGCAGAACCACCCGAAGGACACCTTGCCGCCCATCCCGAAGAGGGCGAACACGCTGATCGCGGCGGCTGCCTGCGTGCGATCGATGCCGACGTTCTGCAGGTGCGGCACGAGTTGCGGGAGGATGGACTGGTACGTGACCTGGGCGAAGAGCAGCGACACGACCACAAGGTAGAAGACACGGTTCCTCAACGCCGCTCGCAAGGTGATCCCTGGAATCGACTGAACCGCTCCGTTCGCCCCGACCGAAGGTGTGACCTGTCGCTCGCGTACGACGAGAAACACAATCGGGATCAGCAAGGCGAAGAGCACGCCGTAGGTCGCATACGCCCCGCGCCATCCCATGCTGGAGATGAGGCTTGCCGTCAGCGTGGAGAAGACGATTCCCCCGAAGTTGGCGCCCATTGCCGTGAAGCCCATCGCGCGGCCTCGCGTACGGTCGAACCAGATGCCGACGAGCCGCGCGCCCGTGATGAGCGCGGCGCCTGGCATCCCCGCAAACTGCAGAGCGTTGAGCGCGTAGAACTGCCACAGCTCGGTCATGAACGGTCGCAGAAACTGGCTGAGCGCCATCGCTGCGAGTGACGCGATCATCACTGGCCGCGCACCGAATCGGTCGAGCGCCCATCCCACGGGCAGCGCCACCGCACCACCGACCGCGAACAGCGACATCGCCACGCTGACCTCGGAGCGTGTCCACCCGAACTCACGCTCGAGCTCGGTGACGAAGACGCCGAACGAGTACTGCGTGATGCCGATGGTCAGCGCGAACGAACAGAATGCGACGAACGCTACGAGGAGCGGGTAATGGCGGAATCGGGTGGGATCTGGCACGCACCTCCGCCTTTCGGTGAGGTGCAGTCTAGCGGGCATCCTGCCACTGGCAGATCAAGACCATTCATCATGCGGATACAACAGAAGGAGAAGGCCGCTTATCGACTCGATGGCTCCAGCGCCTGCTTGCGCTTGACGAGCTGCTCTTCGAGACCTGCGTTGCGCCGGCGCAGCCGCTCCAGCTCCTACGCCTCAGGGCTCTGCTTCTTCGGCCGGTGCTTAGGCGCGAACCCGCGCCGAAGCACCCAGTTCGCGGGCGCGACGCCACTCCACAGGTGCGAGGAGTACAGCCCTTTCACACCGCAGCAAAGTCCCTTTCGCCGGAGTCGGTCAGGCGCTCGTACTCGTCCCGCACCGCGCCCTCGCCGGCGTGCACGCGCTCCGTTGCCGTCGTCATGGTCATCGTGCTTCGTCGGACTGTCTCGCCATGGTGGGATCATCTGCTACAGCAAGTGTCTCAGCTCAGCCAGACAAACAGGGGGCTGCGGGACGGAGTGCAGAGCCCGTCGAGCAGGAGAGCCGCCGACCGCTACTGGAGCGCGCGAAGCCGAGGCGAAATGACCCAGACGACTAGCGTGAGCACCACGAGCAGGATCGCGAGGCCGCCAATCGACCATTGGATGCCGATGCGGTCTGCCATGATGCCGGCGAAGAACACGCTGAGGCTAGTCAGGCCGAACTCCATCATGTAAATCGCCATAACGCGGCCCCGGTACTCGTCCTCAACGTAGTGCTGTAGGAGCGACCCGGAGAGTGTCATGCGGCCGGTCTGGCCTAGGCCAACAAAGGCAATCGCAACAAGCGACACCACCCAGATGGTTGAGAAGGCGAACACAGTAAGCGCTACACCGAGGATCAGACTGCTGACAATGAGCATGGTGCCTCGATGCTTGTTTGGCAGCGAAGCAAGTACGAGTGAGCACACGATCGCGCCGACCCCGGAGACACTAACCAAGATGCCCATACCCGCGGCGCCCTTGTGCAGGACATCTTCCGTGAAGACCGGTAGCAGCATCATGTAGGGCATCGAGCAGAGTACGACAAACAGTGTGAAGGTCAGGATCAGAGCGATGGTCGGCTCACGCCTCGCATACCCGAACCCGCCCATCACATCGTCGATCGCGCGCGTCCGCTGCTCCGGTACTACCACGGCGATCTTCGGGAGGCCCGTTGCGAAGAACGTCGCGACGAGGAACAGACCGCTCATAATGTAGTAGACCGACTCGTATCCCCACCAGACCACGGCGTAACCAGCCATCGCAGGTGCCGTGAAACGCAAGATGTTCATCCCGAGGTTGTTGAGTGCCATGGCGTTCATGATCTGATCGCGGCTGACAAGTTCCGGGATGATCGATTGACGCGCCGGCATGATTAGCCCTTGAACCGTGCCCTTGAACAGTCCAGCGACCACGAGGATCGTGACTGCGAGCGCCGGATTGCCGGTACCGACGAACCCCAAGGCGATCGCTAGCGCGATCGATCCCGCGATCACGGCGTTCGAGGCCATCCCCACGACCATCAGTTGCTTTTTGGGAATGCGGTCGGCCATCACCCCGCCTAAAAACGATGCCACCAGCATCGGCAGCGACTGGGCGAGTGCCATGACGCCGAGGATGGTGCCCGACCCGGTGATCTCGTAGACGAGGATGCCGCGCGCGACCATCTCGATCTGCATCGCGGCCATCTGGCCGATCATCGATCCGTAGAACCACCGGAACGACGGCACTTTCAACGACGAGAACGTGCGGTTCTGCAGCTGGCCCCAGAGCGTTTGCTTCGACCGGCCATTCTCAGGCCCGAGCCCAGCGGCTGCGCTAGCGCCGCCGGCTGCGTCGAGAGCCGGGGGCGCGGCTGTGGCGGTTTCTGCGGCCTGATACCGCGTGACACCGGCCGAGTCGCGTCCGCGCGGGATGCTCATGGTCGCCTCGTTACCGTCGGGAATGAGATTTGGGGTCACCACCGAACTCCGAAGATAGCATTAGCAATGTATATGGAATCTAGACCACTAACAGCATGAATAAACGTCATGACCGATCTGGCACTCGAGGCCTCGGAGGGTCGGGTGGCGGTCAGGTCGGGACGCTCTCCAATGCTGCCCATTGAGGCTGCGTGAGCCTGCCCCACTTTCCCGGAGTCCTAGCCTGAGGCGACGATGTCGCCCCGGAAGGAGTCCAGGATG
>JAQBVV010000100.1 GCA_027622905.1 Acidobacteriota bacterium | reverse complement strand
ACCCGCCCCGAGAACCTGCGCATGATCCACCTGCTCGACCTGCCCATCGAACTCATCACGCCCGCGCAGGTCGCCGACTACGACCGCGTGGTGATGGTCGACGTGCAGCCGCACTACTTCGGCGGTGCGATCGATCACGTCGATCTCGTGATCGATCACCATCCGGAACAACCCGGCTATAGCGCGCTGTTCAAGGACATCCGGTCGGACTACGGGTCCACCTCCACCATCCTGACCGAGCATCTGCGTGCCGTGGATGCCAACATCTCCGAGCGGACGGCGACGGCCCTGCTCTACGCCATCAAATCCGATACGCGCTTCTTCAATCGGCAAGCCAGTCACGTCGATGTGGAGGCTTTCTCCTATCTCTACCCGCTCGCTGATGCCGCGCTGATCGGAAAAATGGAGGGTGCCGAGATCACCATGGAGCGTCTCGAGTACGTGGTCAAGGCACAGCAGGATGGACGCATGCTCGAGCAGGTCTTCTGCGCCTTCCTGGGACAGGCGCCCAGAGATGACTTCATCCCCTACGTGGCCGACTTCTTCCTGCAGCTTGAAGACGTCAAGTGGACGATTGTGTGCGGCATCGTCAACGATTCGCTGGTGATATCGGTCAGAAACCTCGGGTACTCGCGCAACGCCGGTGAGTTCGTCCGGAAGTACTTCGGCGATATCGGCAGCGCGGGCGGTCACCGCGCCATGGCCAAGGCGGTGATGCCACACCACGCCTTTCGCAGCAAGTTCGGCAATCTGCAGGCCGATGGCATCACCGAACACGTGCTGGCGCTGGCGATCGAGTTTCTCCACGAGCACCAGACCGCCGACAAGAAACTCGTCAAGGCCTGAACGCTGAGGCGTTCTGCAACGCCACACTCACCGTTATGCCGGCGGCCGCGTCGCCTCGACCGCACCCGCATGGGTCAGGTGTTCGCCGCTGGCGCCCACCACGGGCTCGATGAACTGGCGGTAGGCGTCTTCGTATGCGCGATCTATCAGTTCCCCCAGATCCTGGCGTCGATCCGAGGCCTCGTCATGCGCGCCGGCAAAGTCAAACGGGCCAACGGGGTTGTGGGTAGGACAGATCAAATAGACCGAGTCAAAACGCAGTCGCGCGATTTCGATGGCATCCCGGAGCGCCGCCGACTCGGCCGCGGCCAGAAACTCTCCCAGACGCCGACGGACGTCCATGCCCGGCACGCTCAGCCTGTGCGGCGGCGGTGGCGCCGCGACCGCGCTCACGACGATGACCTGCGACACGCCCACCCCTGCCAACTCCCCCAGAAGCCTCGACACCGCGCCCGGACGGTCGCACAGGCGATGGGTTTCACCGCGCCAGTAGCTGTCAGCGCCGAAGGTCAGCATGTAGGGGTCGCAGCCGACAGGCGGCGACAGCCCTGCGGCGATGAGATCGAAGACGTGATCACGGCCGCCGTCGCCAAGGTCGATCGCTTCCGATCGCCGCTCGACACCGTGGCGCGGCGCCATGAACTCCTGGCGGTAGGGCGCGCGCAAGACCGCCCCGACGACGTCGCGCCGACCGTCGAGATCGGTCGCGATGACCATCAGCTCGCAAAACCCTGGCTGCCCGAGGTTATCGGTGAGCACCTCGGCGTAACGACGCCCGACGCCGGCCAGCCCCGGTCGAGCGGCGTGGGAGGCGCCTCGGATCAACTGCCACATCGCGCCGGCGACACAGTCGCGCGCGCCCGACGCGTCAATCGGCGCCCCGAACAGACGCCACCACCAGGCTCCGCCGGCCCTGCGCCCTCCCTGGCCCTCTCGGCGGACCATCACGGCCCCCACGCCGAGCACGAGGAGCAGCGCGGCAATCGCTGCCAGCGCCGCGGACAGCACCATGTCCGGGAACGTCTGAAACCTGAAGGCCAGGAGCAGAACGGGCACCGCGAGTATCACGACCAGCAGCAGCCAGAGCCACCCCGCCGCGCGGAGGGGCCACTTCCATCCGTACAGCGTCTGCGCCGCGTCACCTCGCCAGATCCCGTCGGGCTCCCACAAGCGAGACCCACCGTCGATGGCCACCAGGGCTGCGGCCCCGGCTCCGACGCCCTGCCCGGCCATGACGTCGATCTTGACGCCCGCCTCCTGCAGGGCGCGCAGGACCCCAGCCTGATAGGCCCCGTGCGCACCGGTGCCGCACAGAACAAGCGCCGTGCGACGCTCAGGCGAGTACGGCTGCACGCCTCATACTTCGTCGTGAATGGTGATGACTTTGAGCAGTTCGAAGGAGCGGCGACCCGCCGGGGTGGTCACCTTGATCTCGTCGCCGACTTCCTTGTTCAGGATGGAGCGACCGATGGGCGACGAGGTCGAGATCATGCCTTTGTCGACGTCCGCATCCTCGGGCATCACCAGCTGATACACGATGGTCTCACCTGTCTCGACGCGCAGATGCACCGTCGATCCGAAACCCGCGCGGTCGCGTGGAATCCGGTCCAGGTTGATCATCGCGATCTCGCCCACGCGTTTCTTGAGCATCGCGATCTGCGCGTTGACGATGCCCTGGCGCTCCTTGGCCGCCTTGTACTCGGCATTCTCGCGCAGGTCGCCCAGCTCGCGGGCAGTCTGGATCTCCCGCGGCAACTCGAAATGCAGCTCCCGCTCGAGTGCGGCGATCTGCTCAGCAAAACGCTTGATGATGCGATCCTTCACGGCGGATTCAGCCTAGCACAGTCTGTTATGCTCGCAGCGCGCCTGACGAGTCGCTGACGGGCACGGTTCGGCCAGACGATCGAGCGCGCACGCAGACATGTGCCGCCGACCGCCCGTTGTCGTCGGGCCGCCGCAACGACGTACCGACATGAAGACCATCTCCAGCCGCCAGAACGCCCTCGTGCGCACGTTTCGCGAACTGGCGGAGTCCGCCGATAGCAGCGAGGCGCGCATTCTGCTGGACGGCGTGCACCTGGTGCACGAGGCGCGGCTGGCCGGACTCGCGTTCGAGGCGGTGGCCGTGGACGAATCTCGCCTGACCGACAGCTCGGAGGCCGGCACGCTGGCACGCACGCTCGAATCGGCGGGAGCCCCGATCTTCAGCGTCAGCGCCGCCGCGTTCGAGGCCATGAGCCCTGTGCGATCGCCGTCGGGTGTCGTCGCCATCGCGCGGAGGACACCCTCGGATGCCGGCGCCATCAGCCTCACGACGGCCGGCTTCACGATCGTGGCCGCTGACGTGCAGGATCCTGGCAATCTCGGGGGTCTCATCCGCGCCGCCGAAGCGGGTGGGGCCACCGGCGTGCTCGTCGCCGGAACGTCGGCAAACCCGTTCTCGTGGAAGGCGCTCCGAGGGAGCATGGGGAGTGCCCTCAGACTCCCCGTCGCCAGCGGCCAGACGCTGGACGCCATCGTCCGATGCGCGAAGGCGGCGGGAGGCAGGACGGTGGCGGCCGTCCCCCGGAACGGCCGCTCACCCGAGGCCATCGACTGGCGTGGTTCAATGACGCTGATGCTCGGCGGAGAGGGACGCGGACTGCCACCAGACGTGTTGTCGCGCTGCGATGACCTGGTGACGATTCCGATGACACCGCCGGTGGAGTCACTCAACGTCGCCGTCGCGGGAGCCATCCTGATCTACGCAGCCCGGCAGCAGCGATCATGAACGATACGCTGTTCGACGACGAGCCTGCGCCCGGGACTGACGGCGCGCGCGACCGCACGAGCGTGCCGCTCGCCGACAGTGTCAGGCCGCGCACACTCGACGACATCGTCGGCCAGGCGCACATCCTCGCGCCCGGCCGCCCGTTGCGCACCGTGATCGAGCGCGACATGCTGCGCTCCATCATCCTGTGGGGTCCGCCAGGCACCGGGAAGACGACGCTCGCGCGCATCGTGGCCGACACGACCAAGGCTCGCTTCATCCAGTTCAGCGCAGTGCTCTCCGGGATCAAGGAGATCAAGGACGTCATGGCCGCCGCCGAAATGCGGCGCCGCTCGACCGGCCTCCGCACGATCGTCTTCATCGACGAGATTCACCGTTTCAACAAGGCGCAACAGGACGCGTTCCTGCCACGGGTGGAAGCCGGTGACATCGTGCTGATCGGCGCCACGACCGAGAACCCGTCGTTCGAGGTCAACGCCGCCCTTCTCTCCCGGTCCAGGGTGTTCGTGTTGCAACCGCTAACCCCGGACGGCATCGAGATCATCCTGCGCCGCGCGCTGGTCGAGGACGTCGGCCTTGGTCGGCAGGGACTCGCCGTGACCGACCGCGCCATCGCCGCGATCGCCCGGTTTGCCAACGGAGACGCGAGAAGCGCGCTGAACCTGCTCGAGTTCTCCGCCGCGGCCTCTCCCGACGCAGCCGACGGCCGTCGCCACCTCGATCTCCCCGAACTCGAGGACGCGATTCAACGGCGGACGCTGCTGTACGACAAGGACGGCGAGGAGCACTACAACCTCATGTCAGCACTGCACAAGTCCATGCGCAACAGCGACCCCGACGCCGCCGTGTACTGGCTGGCCCGCATGCTCGAGGCCGGTGAAGACCCGCTCTACGTTGCGCGGCGCCTGATTCGCTTCGCGTCCGAGGACATCGGGAACGCCGATCCGCAGGCCCTGGCCGTGGCGGTCGCAGCCAAGGAGGCCGCGCATGTCATCGGCATGCCTGAAGGGAACACCGCACTCGCCCAGGCAACCATCTACCTGGCGACCGCGCCGAAGAGCAACGCGGTCTACGCCGCGTATGAGGCGGCGAAGGCTGACGCACACGCGCAGGCCGCCGACCCGGTGCCGCTGCACCTTCGCAACGCGCCGACTGCGCTGATGAGGGCACTCGACTACGGCGCGGACTACCGGTACGCACACGACGAACCGGACGCAGTGGCGTCGATGGAATGCCTCCCCGCCTCGGTGGCGCGGCGGGAATACTACAGACCGGTCGACCGCGGCCACGAGCAGGAGATCGCGCGTCGCCTCCGGGAGTGGAAGAGACTCAAGCAGGAGCGGCGCCAGAAGGACTGACGGGCCTGTCAGATGTCTGCCAGACTAGATCCGCTGGAAGTTCTTCTCGACTTCCCGTCGGGTCAGGCGGAGCATCACCGGGCGCCCGTGCGGGCAGATCGTCGAATAGGCGGTCTGGCGCAGTTCCTCCAGGATGTGCGCCATCTTCTCTGGGGTCAGCGGGTCGTTGGCCTTCACCGCGGCGTGGCACGCCATGGTCGCCGCGATACGTTTGATCGCCTCCTCGACGGCCGACCCGCCGTCCAGGCCTTCAAGGTCGTCGGCCAGCGCGTGCAACGCGGCTTCGCACTCCTCGCGGCGCAATAACACCGGCACGGCGGAGACGCGCAGCGTGTCACCCCCGAATGCCTCCAGTTCGAATCCCATCCGGGCAAGCTCGGCTGTCCGCGCCGACAACGCCTGACGCGCCGCCGCCGACATGTCGATGAGCATCGGCTCGAGAAGGCGCTGGCTGTCCAGTGTCCCGGTCGTCAACCGCTCCACGATTCGCTCGAACAGCACGCGCTCGTGCGCCACGTGCTGGTCCACGATCGCGATGCCCTCGTCGTCGACGGCGATGATGAACGTGTCACGGAACTGCCCGAGCGCGACCATGGGTCGCTGCGTCGGCGTCGACGGCGCCACCGACGACGGCGCCACCGACGACAGCCCCTCGAGCGACGACACATGCGCCAGCGCTTCGGCGACGACGCCGCCTCCCCCGCCTGCGCTCCCGGCCCCGCCGGACCCGGTCGTCCACCGGCTCGGAAATGTGCCCGGGTACACCGAGGGCAGCGGAAGCGTGCCCGGGTCCTCCTGGGCCTGCCTGCGCCCCTCCAGGTGCAGTTCCGGCGCGGGACCTCGACCGAGCGCGTCGCCGAGCGTCCGTCGGATGACCTCGTGGATATGCGACTGGTTGCGAAAGCGCACCTCCGCCTTGGTTGGATGGACGTTGACGTCCACCGCCGTCGGCGGCATCGAGATGAACAGGTGGACCTCGGGACTCCGCTCCTTGATCGAGGCCACGCTGTAGGCCTCGATGATGGCGTGGGCAATCGTGCGATCCTTGACGATCCGCCGGTTCACGAACACATGCTGCGGGCCCCGCTTGGGCCCGTGCTCTGCGAGCGCGGCGACATATCCGACGACCTCGACGTCGCCCTCGCGCCGTACCTCGACCAGATCGAGCCGCTCGCCGTACAGCTGGAAGAGCCGGTCGTGCAGCGAGGGCACCGGCGGGCATTGCACCACGGTCCGCTTCCCGTTGGTGAGGGTAAACCCGATCTCGGGATAGCACAGCGCAAGCTGTGTCACGACGCGCGATATCTGCCCGGACTCCGCCCCGTCCGATTTCAGGAACTTGCGCCGAGCCGGCAGGTTATAGAACAGATCGGTGATCTCCAGCGAGGTCCCCTCGCTCATCCCGACCTCGGTCACCGACGATACGGTGCCGCCGTTGATGCGAATCTCGGTGCCGGAGTCCGCGCCGCGCGGCCGGCTGCGCAACACGAAGTGTGAGACCGACGCGATGCTCGGCAGGGCCTCGCCCCGGAACCCCAGCGTGGCGATGCCCTCGAGATCCTCGGACCGACTGACCTTGCTGGTGGCGTGGCGCTCAACCGCGAGGCGCACATCGTCGGGCCCCATGCCGTCGCCATCGTCTTCGACGTACATGCGCCGCTTCCCACCGAACTCGATGGCAACCGACACGCGCCGCGCGCCGGCATCGATCGAGTTCTCGATCAATTCCTTGATCACCGAGGCCGGACGTTCGACCACCTCCCCGGCCGCAATCTGATTCGCGAGGTCACTTGGGAGAATTTGGATGCGGGTCATGCTGGAGGCTCCTACAACCATCCCTTGCGCCGGAACGCCATGAGCATCCCGCCGGAAATCAGCACCATGCACCCCATCACCCACCAGAACTGCATGGCGGCACCGCCGGGGAACAGGGGCAACGGCACGTTCATCCCCCACACGCCCGTCAGGACCGTCAGCGGCAGGAAGACCGTGGACATCACGGTCAGGACCTTCATCACCACGTTCAGCCGGTTCGAGATGGTCGACAGGTGCGCCTCGAGGATGCCGGTGACGCGGTCCTGAAACAGAGCCGCTTCATCGGACAGCCGTACGAGCTGGTCGTAGACGTCGCGGAAACGGAAGGCCATCTCATCGCTGATCGCGGGAAATTCTCGGCGCGCCAGCCGGCCGACGGCGTCGCGCTGCGGAATCACCACACGCCGCAGAAAGGCCAGGTCGCGCTTCACGGCGAGGATGTCGCGCACCAGATCCGATCGGCGGCCGAGAATCGCCTCGTCCTCGAGCGCGTCGATCTGCGTCTCAATACCCTCGATTTCCGGTCGGTAATTGTCCACCATCGAGTCGATGATGCGGTGGAGAAGCCCCACCGGCCCTTCGGCGAGCGCATGCCCGGCGCGGGCGCAGATCTCTTTCAGCTTGGCAACGCTGCGCGAGCCACCGTCGTGCACGGTGACCAGGTAATTCCGACCCAGGAAGAAGCTGACGTCCTGCGTGGCAAACCAGCGCTCGGTTTCCCTGAAGTTGATGCCGTGGATGATCAGATACAGATACGATGGATACGCCTCGATCTTCGGATGGTGAATCGTCCCGAGTGCATCCTCGACCGACAGCGGATGAAAGTGAAACACCTCGGCAAGGAGCCGGCCCTCCTCGACTGTCGGGGCGGCCAGATCGACCCACAGCACCTCGGTCGAGTCGGCTGCCAGCCATGCGGGATCAACCCGCTCCACGCCCGTCGTGTCGCCATGCCGGTGGACGTGGACACTGACCAACTACGACACCAGGCAGCCAGAGCGCTTTTCGTTTCGGTCTCGCAGGGGCCAGGCCTTTTCGAAAAGCGCTTTCCCGCGTTTTTCGGTTTCCACCGAATCGACAAACGCTCTACGTGGATTCCAGCTGCCGTCTCGCCTCACCGGTGCCCCCGACTCGCACGCACGTCGTGTCCGTGTCGTGAACGGCCGCCGACGGCGCCGCTCACGACCAGAGACTCTCCCGCGAGAACTGCGCCCTGTGCTAGTCACCAACCCTGACCGCGAGCGCGGCCTGCGCCGCCGCCAGGCGCGCCACGGGCACGCGGTATGGTGAGCAGCTCACGTAGTTCAGACCAACCGACTCGAAAAAGTGAATGGAGGCCGGATCTCCCCCGTGCTCGCCGCACACGCCAAGCTTGATGCCGGGGCGCGCCTTGCGCCCCAGTTCCACGGCCGTGCGCACGACGGGACCGACGCCGTCCACGTCAAAGGTGGCGAACGGATCCTTGTCGAGAATCTTCTTGTCCTGGTACACCCGCAGGAACTTCCCGATGTCGTCACGCGAGAATCCGAACGTGAGCTGCGTGAGGTCGTTGGTTCCGAACGAGAAGAACTGCGCTTCACCAGCGATCTGATCCGCCGTCATCGCGCCACGTGGGACTTCGATCATGGTGCCCACCAGATACTTGACCTTGACGCCATGCTCCTTCATCACGGCCTTCGCCACGCGGTCGACAACGGCCTTCTGGTCGCGCAGTTCCTTCACGAGCCCGACGAGCGGGATCATGATCTCGGGGACCACTTTTCGACCCTCTTTCGCGAGCTGACAGGCCGCTTCGATGATCGCCCGGGTCTGCATCTCGGTGATCTCCGGATACGTGATGCCGAGCCGTACGCCCCGGTGGCCCAGCATCGGATTGAACTCGTGCAGCTGCTCCACGCGGCGCAGCAGCACGAGCTTCTCGTCCAGTTCGGCTCCCGTCGCGCCCCGTGCTTCGAGCTTCGCCACGTCGACCATCAAGTCCTCCCGCTTGGGCAGGAACTCGTGTAGCGGCGGGTCGATCATGCGAATGGTGACCGGCTCTCCGCGCATGGCCTTGAAGACACCGTAAAAGTCCTTGCGCTGGAGCGGCAACAACTCTGCGAGCGCCGCCCGCCGATCCGCCTCGGTGTCGGCCAGGATCATCCGTTGCACGACCGGAATCCGCCCTTCGCCGAAGAACATGTGCTCGGTCCGGCAGAGTCCGATGCCCCGCGCACCGAACGCATAGGCCAACTCCGCCTGGTCCGGCTGATCGGCATTGGCCCGCACGCCCATGCGACGGTACCTGTCGGACCACTCGAGTATCCGCATGAACCGACGACAGATGTCCGACTTCGCCGCCTTCAGCTCTCCGGTGACGACCTGCAAGATCTCGCTGGGCTTCGATGCCACCCTGGCCAGCTTCACTTCCCCCGTCAGTCCATCAAACGAGATGAAATCGCCCTCTCGGACGGCCTGGCCCCCGATCAAACATCGCTTCGCGTCCTCATCGATCTCGACCTCGGAGGCCCCGACAACCGACGGCTTCCCCATCTGCCGACCCACGACCGCCGCGTGCGACGTCATACCACCCGTCGCCGTCAGGATGCCCTGCGACACGAACATGCCGTGAATATCGTCCGGCGCTGTTTCCCGGCGCACCAGAATGACCGGTGTGCCCTTGTCGGACGCCGCGACGGCATCATCGGCCGTGAACACCACCTGGCCGCTGGCCGCGCCGGGCGAGGCGGGCAGTCCCCTGGTCGCCACCGGGAGCGCGTTCCACTCCGCAGGCTCGAAGCCCGGTGCCAGCAACTGCGAGAGGGATTCCGGATCGACCTGCAGCACGGCTTCCTTCTGGGTGATCAAGCCCTCCGCCACGAAGTCGGTGGCGATCACCACCGCGGCATACCCGGTTCGCTTGCCGTTCCGGGTCTGCAGCATGAACAGTTGCTCGTCCTCGATGGTGAACTCGAAATCCTGTACGTCCTTGTAGTTGCGTTCGAGCCGACTCGTGATGTCCCGCAGTTGCGCGTACGCCTTGGGCATCACCTTCTTGAGCGCGGTGATCGGTTGTGGCGTGCGGATGCCCGCCACCACGTCCTCGCCCTGCGCGTTGATCAGAAACTCCCCGTAGAACTCCTTGGCGCCGGTCGCCGGATTGCGGGTGAACCCGACCCCTGTGGCCGACCGATCGCCGGTGTTGCCGAACACCATCATCTGCACGTTGACCGCCGTGCCGATGTGATCGGGAATGTCGTAGATGCGACGGTACTCCTGCGCGCGTGGATTCATCCACGAACGGAAGACCGCGTCCCTGGCCATCGCCAGCTGCTCGCGTGGCTCCTGCGGAAAGTCGCGCTTCGTCTTGCTCCGCACGACCCGCTTGTAGCGGGCCACCACCTCGCGCAGCGCCTCTTCGTCCAGGTCCGTGTCGAGCGACACCCCGCGCTCGTGCTTCACGGCGTCGAACTCGTGTTCGAAGATCGCCTTGGGTATCTCCAGCACGACGCTGCCGAACATCTGCACGAACCGGCGGTAGCTATCGAAGGCGAATCGACCATTGGACGTCCGGGCCTTCAGCCCCTCGACCGCGGCATCATTGAGGCCGAGGTTGAGAATCGTGTCCATCATGCCGGGCATGGAAAACTTCGAGCCGGACCGAACCGAGACAAGCAGCGGGTTCTTCGTCGAGCCAAGCGTGGCGCCCGCGGCCTTCTCGAGCTTCCTGACGTGTCCCGCGATTTCCGTCTCGACCGTGGCGGGGGTCCGCCCCTTGTTGGCGTAGTACAGCGAGCACACGTCGGTGGAAATGGTGAAGCCCGGGGGCACCGGCAGCTTGGCATTGGTCATGGCCGCGAGGCCGGCACCCTTGCCGCCAAGCGTGTCCCGCATCGTGCGATTGCCATCGGCCTTCCCGTTGCCGAAGAAGTAGACAAGCTTGCTGGCGCGGCTGGCCCGCTTGGCGGTTCGACGAACACTCCTGGTTCGGCTCGTCGTCCTGGTCACGGTCTTCTTCTTCGTCGTCGCTTTCGCACGGGTCGGGCGTGCCACTCGTTTTTTTGCCATAGTTCTCCTGCTCCCCTTCGCGCTCGTTAGCTCTCGTTAGCCCTCTGTCACGATTTCGGAAATATCAGCGATGCCGAGAATCAGATCCCGCAATGTCGCCACCAGCGCCAGCCGCGCCTCGCGCAGGGGTCGGTCGTCGGTCATGACCAGCACATCGTCAAAAAACTTCGCCACCGCCGGCTGGAGCCCGGCGATGCCGGCGAACGAGGCCCGATAGTCTCCGCTCGCCGCCGCCGCCCTGATGTCCGGCGCCGCGGCATCGACGTGCGACCACAGCGTCTTCTCGGCCGGGTCGACCAGTCGCGCCTGGATCGCGCCCCAGTCGGCGCCACTCTGCACGTCCTTCGTGATGTTCTTCACGCGCTTCAACAACGTCGCGACACCCATCAGGGCCTCGGACCCGCTCATCTCGCCGAGCGCCTCGAGCTTGAGGCGGGCCTCCAGCGGGCTCACGCCCTCGATGCCGCCGTGCAGCACTGCGCGCACGTTACGCACGTCGTACCCGCGCTGATCGAACAGGTAGCCCAGGCGATCCGCGACAAAGGCGAGCAGCGGTGTCGAGGACTCGCCGTACCCGCCGAACGGCTCAGCGGCGCGAGCCAGCAAGGAGCCCAGCGTCAGCCGCGTGTGCAGACCGGTCAGCTCGGGCAGGTCCACGAGGATCCTGACGATGCCCTGCGCCTGCCGCCGCAACCCGAGCGGATCACGTGATCCGGTCGGTCGCTCACCAGCCGAGAACATACCCACCACCGAGTCGAGCTTGTCAGCCAGCGATACCGCCGCCCACGTCACCGCGGCGACGCCAAGCGCCTCCCGCGACGGAGGTGCCTCGGCCTCGACGCCAATCGGGAGGTAGTGAAAATAGATCGCCTTCCAGATCGATTCCGGGTGCCCCTCTTCGCGCGCGTAGATGCCGCCCATCGTGCCCTGCAACTCGGTGAGTTCGCGCACCATGTCGGTACCGAGATCGGCCTTGCACAGCCGGCCGGCGAGCTCGGCGTCGGGACCCACCGCCTCAGGCTGCTCGAATGCCTCCGACGCAATCCAGCGCGCGAGCGCGGCGACGCGATCCGATTTCTCCTGATAGCTGCCCAGCTTCTTGTGAAACAGAATGGTCGACAGCCGCGCGGTCCTCGACTCGAGCGTGGCCTTGCGATCCTCATCCCAGAAGAACCGGGCGTCGCGCAACCGTGCCGCCAGCACGCGCTCGGCGTTTACGGCGATGACCTCCGGCTTCTCCGGCTCCGTGTTGGTGACGGCCAGAAACGCCGGCTTCAATGCTCCCGCGTCGTCCACGATCGGGAAAAAGTGCTGATGATGAATCATCGTCGTCGTCAGCACCTCTTCCGGCAGTTCCAGGAACTCGACCGAAAAGTGACCGGCCACCACCGACGGGTATTCCACCAGGTCCGGCACCTCCTGCAACAGCGACGAGTGCGCAGCCACGAGACCGCTCACGCGGCCTCCAAGGCGGCGGGCGTGCGTATCCAGCTCGCGACGAATCTTTGTCTCCCGCTCGCTCCGATCGAGGATGACGAAGTTTTCGAGCAGTCGGCTCTGATAGTCCTCGAAGGTCTTGATCTTGATGGCGCGACCCGCCCGCCCGCTCGTGGTCAGAAACCGATGGCCGTACGTCTGGGAACCCGACCGGACATCCTGGACGTTGCGGCTCTGCGCGCCGGCAGAGCGACGGATCACGAACGGGACGACGCGCCCCCCGTAGAGCAGGAACAGCCATCTGATCGGGCGCGCGAACAGGAGATCGACCC
>JAQBVV010000099.1 GCA_027622905.1 Acidobacteriota bacterium | reverse complement strand
GACACTGTGATCCTCTTGCGATCACAAGTCAACCAGGGAGTGGATCGCGCCCCGCGCGATCCTGTTTAGTGCAGCGGGCAATACTCCCGGGGTTCGGTGCCAACAAGAAACGCTTCGCTGAGCACTCCGGGACACGCCGGGCGCGCACGTTTGCCGGTGTCGGCGTCGATGTCAACGAAGGTGACGCCATCGGGTACCCTGAACGACGCATCCGGACGTCCGGTGAGCGCGGCCTGCATGAACGATGTCCAGATGGGGAGCGCGGCCTGCGCGCCGGTCAGCCCTATGGGTTCGTTGGCGTCGAAACCGACCCAGACCACGGCCAGTAGCTCGGGCGTGAAGCCGACGAACCACGCGTCGCGCAGATCGTTGGTCGTGCCGGTCTTGCCCGCCGCATCAAACGCGAACCCGGCGGCGCGGGCACCGGCCGCAGTCCCCTCGTCGAGCACGCCGCGCATCATGTGTGTGACAAGAAACGACGTGTCGGCCCTCGCCGCGCGCGTGGATGGCGCCACCGCAGGTGGCCATTCGCGCTCATCGGTCTCGATCCGCTGGATCGCGGTCAGCGGTCGGACGCGTCCGTCGTTAGCGAACAGCGTGTACGCCTGGGCCACATCGTAGGGGCTCAGATCGAACGCGCCAAGCGTGATCGACGGCAGCGATGCGGGCGGCGTGCCGACGCCGATGGCGCGCCACTGCTCGGAGACACGTTCGAAGCCGATGGCCTCACCGACGCGAATCGTGCCGAGATTGCGCGAGCGGACAAGTGCCCGTCGCCACGTGATCTCGCCGTCGTACTCGCCGAAGTTCCGGGGCTCCCACGACTGCTGACCAAAGGCGAACGTCGCAGGTGCGTCGACCGTGAGCGAGGCCGGCGTGAGGTCGGTGCGGCCGGCCGCGGCGGCGTCCTCGAAGGCGGCGAGGAACACGAATGGTGTGAAGACCGAGCCTTGCTGCCGACGGGCCGCGACCGCGCGATTGAACTGAGACTGGTTGTACGAACGGCCGCCGACCATCGCAAGAATCTCTCCGGTTCTCGGATCCACGGCGAGCAGTGCCGCCTGGGCTGGGCCGTCGGTACGTCGTCCGCCGAGCAGCCCGTCAACATTGGCGAGCCCGTCGCGCACGGCGTCGAGGGCGGCGTGCTGCAGGTTCAGGTCAAGCGTGGTGAAGACGTTCGCGTGTCCCGATTCGGCCACCACGGCCGGGACAGTCTCGGCGACCTGTCGGCTCACTATGTCCACAAAATACGGCGCCTCGTTGTCGACGGCGTCGGCGACGACGCGCAGTGGCTCTGCCGCGGCTCCGGCAGCGGTCTCCGGGGTGACGTAGGCCTCCTCGACCATCGCACGCAGGACCGCATCACGCCGCTCGACCGCTCGCTCGGGATTGGCAAACGGAGAATACGGCGCGGGGCTTTGGATCACGCCCGCAATCAGCGCAGCCTCGCCGAGACTCAGATTCGCGACGTCCTTCCCGAAAAACAAGCGAGCGGCCTCGGCAATGCCGTGGATTGCGAACGAGCCGCGCTGTCCAACATAGACTTCGTTGAGATAGAGCTCGAGGATCGCGTCCTTGGAGGCGTGCCGCTCGATGACCAGCGACATGAGCCCCTCGCGGACCTTTCGGATGTACGATCGCCGTCCTTCGGTCAGTTCGGCGTTGAACTCGTCTGCAAAAAAGAACATGCGGGCGAGCTGCTGGGTGATCGTGCTGTAGCCCACGAGGTTCGGGCTGTCCCCGAAGATGTTCGCCGTCGCCGCCTCCATGATGCGGGCCGGACTGATGCCGGAGTGCGCATAGAATCCCTGGTCTTCGACGGCGAGGACGGCTTGCTGGGCAAACGTCGGGATGGACGCCAGCGGGACACGGTGACGCTTCTCGCGCCCCGCGGTGGTCATCAACGCCGTGAGCAACGGACGGTCCATTTGAATCGTGGCACTGGTGACGCGCCCCGCCACCTCTAGACGCTGTAGGCGCTCCCCGCCAGAGGGAAAGGAGGCCCGGATGACACCGCCAGCCGTGCTGGCATCGCGGGGCACGATGAGGACGGAGTCGCCGACGACCGCGAATTCGCCCGGGGCTCTCGCGGTGGACCGCTGGGTGTATCCGAGGTCATTGAGGCGGTCGACCAGTCCTGACAGGCTGATCGCCTGTCCTTCGTAAAAGAGGAGAGGGCGCGCGTACACCTGTGGCGGTATTCGCTCGCGCTCCCCTGCGAATCGTTCCTCGATCTGGCGGGTGTATGACGCGTAGGTGGCAGCAAGGACCCCCAGCATGACGACTGCCAGGATGCCGCTCGCGGCCAGTGCGTATCGACGACGCGGGGACCCCGAACGTTGATGTTGACTCAAAGCGTCATCACCCAGTGTCGGCCCTGGTCCAGCGGCAACTCCTCGCACAGCCGGTCGACCAGGCCGTCGCCGTACTTGTTCAGAAAGTAGACGAATCCGACGCCGCGTTCCTGGGGATGCCCGCCGGGGAACGCCTGTGCCTGCGCGTGCAGAAACTGTCGCCGGACAGTGTCGTTCTTGCGCTTCACGGCCTGGAGCAGTTTGCCCCGTAGTTTCTTGACGTCATCCTGCATGCGCCCGCGGGTCGAGCGGGCGGCGGCGTCAAGGGTGGTGTCGATGCGGGCCAGGGCCGTTGCCACCGCGTCCATGTGCTCGTCGACGGCGCGGACGGTCTCCTCGATCGACTGCTCGGCTTCGGCTGGGATCTGGGCGCCGAGCAGACGATTCAGCTCGCTCTCGTCCTGGGCGCGCAGCGACTCGAGCGGCACAGCGTACCGCGACAGAAACCGCATGGCGTTGGCATCCAGCAGTGTCGCCGAACTGCGCTGGTGGATCAGGGGCATCGGCACGTCAAAGGCCGCATAGATGCTGCGGAGCTGCGCGAGGTAGCCGAGTTCGTTGGGTCCCGCGACAAAGCAGCACGTCGGAAACAGCGTGTCCTGCACCACCGGCCGAAGCAGCACGTTCGGACTGAACTCCGCCGGCTGTCTCCGGGCGCGCTCCAGCATCGCCTCCCGGGTGGCGGCCGTGTCGCCGATGAAGAGCTGGTCGCCCTGCAGGCGAATGCTCTCGCGGCCTCCACCGAGGTGGAAGAGTGCCGCTGATCCCTCCTGTGGCGTCACCTGCGCGTGATACCCGCGCTCCGTGAGTGCCACGCCGGCCGCCACGGCGAGCCGTGATGTGTCTCCGATCGTCGCGATTTCGCGGGCGAAGATCTCCGAGACGAGCGGCTTGGCCGCCGGGTCGGACGCGTCGAAGACGACCAGTCCGCGTGGCCCGAGCAGCGATTCGAGCCACGTACCGAATGCCTGCGCCATGCCGACGCCCGGCCTGTAGGCGCGCCGCACGGACTCCAGCAACGCGGGGGTAAATTCGGTGGCCGGGAGCATCGACGCCAGCGACGCGGTCGCCGAGTCGATCCCGTCGTCCAACAGGACGCCCGCGACGGGGCCGTGGCCCGCTCCTGACGGATCATCGAGCGCCACCTGCGTAAGGCCGACGTCGGCGTCGAGCAGGCCGCAGGACTTGATCTCGTGCCAATCGTGGTCCTCGGCGTCGATCCAGAAGATGGCCACCGTCGGCACGCCATGGTCAGCCGCTGTCCGTTCCGCCAACTGGAGCACGGTGAGGGCCTTCAGCAGCGTGAACAACGGCCCTCCGAACAGTCCGGCCTGCTGTCCGGTGACCATCGCCACGGTACTGGGATCGCGAAGCCGTTCGGCCGCGGCCCGCGCCTCCGGTGACGCGGCGCGCGCGCGTTGTTGTGCCAGGAGAATGTCGGCGATCGCGTCGCGCTGGCGTGGATGGCGTTGGGCCCGCGCGATCGCATCGGTCCACGCTGTTCGCTCCGCGGGATCGCCGGCGAAGAAATCCGCGACCCGAGCGAAGTCGAACGCGTAGTCGCTGGCCAGCGCTTTGATCCACGGCAGGCGTCGGATTTCGACAGGAAAGCGGGTCGCCGTGCTGGACAGATCTGGCTGGGAGGGCACCGGTCGGTACTGTCGCAGAGCGTCGGGCGCAGGTCAAGGTCGGGCCGCCAGAAAGCGCTTGTGTGAGGATACCGGGCGCCGTACTGTCGATGACGACGTTCATGGCGTTGAATCGTGTCCGCGCGTGCCGGATCTCACCGCGATGCGCGCGAAGGCCACAGACGAGGACCACCGATGGCGGAAATGCGTTTTGGCGGGAAGGTGCGCTCGCTACGCCGGGCACAGCGGCTGTCGCAGGCCGAGCTGGCCAGGCGCCTGGGCATCTCGGCGAGCTATCTGAACCTGATCGAGCACAATCACCGACCGCTCACGGCTGAGCTGCTGGTCAAGGTCGCCGAGGTCCTGCCGGTCGACGTCAAGGCACTGTCGGGAAAGAACGACGAACGGGTTGTGGCCGAACTGCTCGAGGCCTTCGGAGATCCGTTGTTTGAAAACCTGGACGTCATCGCCGGGGACGTCGGGGAATTGGCCACCGCCCATCCTGTGGCGTCCGAGGCGATCCTGCGGCTGTACCAGGCGTATCGCGACACGCGGGGGGCGCTCGAGAACCTGGCATCGAAAGTGTCGGATCAGGGAGCCCTGAGCGGTGCGCCGTCGCGGTTTCCCAGCGACGAAGTCAGCGATCTCCTGCAGCGCCATTCCAACTACTTCCCGGAACTCGAAGCCGGTGCCGACGCGCTCGCGCGGGACGCGAGCCTCGACGATCGCGACGGATTGTTTGCCGGGCTCGCGACGCATCTCGAGGATACCCACGGCGTTCACGTGCGTATCGACCGGGCCAGCGCGATGCACGGCGCGTTGCGACGGTTCGATCCGAAGACCGGCGTCCTTGCGTTGTCCGAGGTGCTGCGCCGCGGAAGCCGGAACTTTCACCTGGCCCATCAAGTCGGTCTGCTGACGCAAGGCACCGTGCTCGGTCGAATCGCGGCGGATCCGTTGCTGACGACCGACGAGGCCCGGGCGCTGTGCCGCGTCGCGTTGGCCAGTTACTTCGCCGCGGCGATTCTGATGCCGTACGAACCGTTTCTGTCCTCTGCGCGTCGCGAGCGGTATGACGTGGACCTGCTGGGCGACAGGTTTCGGACGAGCTTCGAACAGGTGTGCCATCGGCTGACGACGCTGCGACGTCCCGGCGCGGAAGGGATTCCGTTCCACATGTTGCGCGTCGATATCGCCGGCAATATTTCAAAGCACTTCAGCGCATCAGGATTTCGGCTTGCCAGATTCAGCGGTGCGTGCCCCCGGTGGAACGTGTTCGAGGCCTATCTCACGCCCGGCATGATTCGCACGCAGATCTCGCAGATGCCAGACGGGCAAACCTTCTTCGACATCGCCCGCACCGTGCGGAATCACAGCGGCGGCTTCCACGCACCGCATACCAGTTACGCGATCTCGCTCGGCTGCGAACTGGTGCATGCGCGGGACATCGTCTACGCCGACGGTCGTGACCTGGCGAATCGCGGCGCGTTCACCGAGGTCGGCCCAACCTGTCGCTTGTGTAATCGTCTCGATTGCGAGCAGCGGGCGTTTCCGCCTGTCCAGCATCCGCTGATCGTCAACGAGCACGTGCGTGGTGTATCCTTCTACGCTCCCCCGGAGAGCTGAGGCATGTAAATACTTTACTTATTTACACAATACTTGTTTACTCGTAATAACTTCTCTACTATCGTAAAATGCTTTTGTTATTGACGTTGCGCTCTCTGTTGCACATTATTTGTTAATTCTGTCAACTCATAGTAGATGCTACAATGACAGTTGATATAGCAACGTGCACGCGCAATGCATGGCGCCGGTGGCGCGCCGAGAGGCGCTGACAGTTGAGGAGCAAGGTCAATGACACACCAACAACGGGTCGCGGCGACCCAGCAGCGGCTCGAGAGTCCCCGATTCGCGGACATTCTCCGTCTGTATTCCGCCAGAGACGTGGTGGAGCAGCAGGGCACGATCAACAGCGATTACACGGTTGCCCGCGAAGCAGCCGAGGCGTTCTTCGCGCGCTTGCGCGAACTGTTCGCCGAGCGTCGTTCTATCACCACGTTCGGTCCCTACTCGCCGGGGCAGGCCGTGACGATGAAGCGCATCGGTATCGAGGGGATCTACCTCGGTGGCTGGGCCACCTCGGCCAAGGGCTCGCGTGCCGAAGACCCTGGCCCTGACCTGGCGAGCTATCCGCTCGGACAGGTGCCCGATGAGGCGGCCTCGCTGGTGCGCGCGCTGCTGACCGCCGACAAGAACCAGCAGTTCGATCGTCTGCGGATGACCGAGGAGCAGCGCGCGGCGGCACCGGTCGTCGACTACCGTCCATTCATCATCGCTGACGCGGATACGGGTCACGGGGGCGACGCGCACGTGCGCAATCTGGTCCGACGGTTCGTTGAAGTCGGGGTACCCGGGTATCACATCGAGGACCAGAGGCCCGGCGCCAAGAAGTGTGGACATCAGGCCGGCAAGGTGCTGGTATCGCAGGACGAACAGATCAAGCGCCTGAATGCCGCGCGTCTGCAACTCGACATCATGGGCGTCCCCGGCATCATCGTGGCCCGCACAGATGCGGAGGCCGCGACATTTCTCGACAACCGGAGCGACGAACGCGATCAGCCGTTCATTCTCGGTGCGACCCGCACTGACCTGCCGAGCTACAAGGCCGGCTACCTCGGCATCATGCGCACGCTTGCGGAAGCCGGTGTCGAATCCTCGCGCGGTCATCTGCTGTTCGCGGTGTCGGATACGGAGTACCGGGCCGTATTCGAGTGGTTCGACAGGGTGGGTCTCACGTCGGCGATCGCGAACACCGCCCAGCAGATTGCCGGAGCGCCACACGATGTGGCGGAGGCGGCGCTGGAGGCGCTCGACAATCGATACATGGAGACCTGGCAGGCGAGCGCAGGGCTGAAGACCTACGGGCAAGCCGTGGCCGATGCGATGACGGCGTGCGTCGCCGACGGTCAGCAGTTCGAGATGTCCCCGGAGGCGTTCGTGCAGTTCGCGCGGCGGGCGTCGTTCTTCGAGGTGACGGACCGGGCCGGAACACTGGGTGTCAGCGTCATATGGGATTGCGAGTTGCCCAAGACGCCCGAAGGCTTCTATCAGATCCAGGGAGGTATCGACTACGCCATTACCAAGTCGCTCGGCGTGGCCCCGTTCGCCGACCTGCTGTGGATGGAGACCAAGACCGCGGACCTCGAGGACGCGCGAACGTTTGCCACGGCGATACACGCGCAGTATCCGGACAAGATGCTGGCCTATAACCTCTCGCCGTCGTTCAACTGGGACACGACCGGTATGAGCGACGAGGAGATGCAGCGGTTTCCCGAGGAACTCGGGAAGCTGGGATTCGTCTTCAACTTCATCACCTATGGCGGGCATCAGATCGACGGTCTTGCCGCCGAGGAGTTCGCGACGGCGCTCAGGGAAGATGGGATGCTGGCGCTGGCGCGGCTTCAGCGGAAGTTCCGACTGCTCCAGTCGCCGTACAGTACGCCGCAGGCGCTGGTCGGTGGTCCACGACTTGACGGGGCACTGATGGCGGTGTCGGCACGGACGGCGGCCACCAAGGCGATGGGCAAGGGGTCGACGCACGCCCAGCACCTGGTCCAGACGGAAGTGCCGATGACGTTACTCGAGGACTGGCTGCAGACCTGGGCTGCGCATTGCCGCTACCCCGGAAAGATCACCGTCCGGCTTCGGCCGCATATCGCGGGCTCGGAGTGGCTCGATCTCAGCGTCAAGAACGAGAAGGGGGAGACGCTCGCCGACGTACTCTTCCAGATGATCCAGGATCGCCGCGGCCGGTCGATCCTGACGATCAGGGACCAGAACACGATGCCCCGGTTGCGCCAGCGCCGACTGATGACGCTGCTGCAGATGTTCCTGATTCGTCGCTATCGGGCGGCGTCGGTGCACTACCTGACGCCCAACGAGATGAACGACGCGCAGGTGCAACGGATGACGAGTCGCGGGATCTTTTCAGCGGTGAAGGCGCAGAGCAGCCAGATCATCGTCGCTGACGTGCATGCCGCGATGCTGGAAGGAGGCATCCCGACCCCTGCCGATATCGAGCGACGGTTGGCCGACGCGGCGTGAGGCTGGCAGCCCGTCCTGGCGCACCCGGTGTAACGCATTGATGCGCCAAGAGTTCACGTGCTACGATCCGGGCCGGTTCGCGTGCGGCTCGGCTCACCAGGAGTGATACTTCCGTATCAGCATTCGGTGGACGGCCCGCGTGGCGGGCCGTCGCCGTGCCCTCGCTCCGGTCGGGCCACGTGCGCGACGAGTCAGCGCCGGCTGGCTCGTTCGCACACTGGGTCGTCCCGGGAGTCCGCTCAAGGAGTTCCGCCGCTGAACCGCCCAACGAATCACCACCGTCCAGAGCGACGGCACCGGATATGAACGCGATCCTGGCTCTGGAAGACGGTACCTGGTATCGCGGCGTGGCCGCCGGCGCCCAGGGCGAGGCGGCCGGTGAGGTCGTGTTCAACACGAGCATGACCGGCTATCAGGAAGTGCTCACCGACCCGTCCTACGCCGGGCAGATCGTCACGATGACGGCGCCGCAGATCGGCAACTACGGCGTGGCGGCCGGCGACGCGGAATCGCAGGCACCGCGCGTGGCCGGCTTCGTGATGCGGGAGGCGTCGCCGCTGGCGAGCAACTGGCGCGCGGACGGCACGCTTCGCGACTATCTGATCCAGCACAACATCGTGGCCATTGCCGACATCGACACGCGGGCGCTGACCCGGGTGCTGCGCTCGGCTGGTGTGATGCGCGGTGTGATCGCGACCGGCCATCCCGATCCCGACCAGCTCGTGGACAAGGCGCGGGCCATCCCGCGCATGGAAGGGTCCGATCTGGTGTCAGGCGTGACCTGTGACCGTGCGTTCGCATGGCGCGACCGGGCGTCAGCCTCGGGCGACGCGGATCACGCGGCCTTCAGTGAGATGCCCGCGCAACGCACCGGTCGGCGACGCCGCGTCGCCGCCTACGACTTCGGGATCAAGTGGAACATCCTGCGGCGTCTCGATGCATACGGGTGCGACGTGCACGTGTTTCCCGCGTCCGCGCCGGCCTCCGACCTGCTGGCCATTGCGCCGGACGGTCTGTTCCTCAGCAACGGTCCGGGCGACCCGGCGGCGATCGGATACGCCGTCGAGAACGTGCGCGAACTCGTCAAGGCGGATGTGCCGATGTTCGGCATCTGCCTCGGCCATCAGGTGCTCGGCCTCGCGGTTGGCGCCCGAACGTTCAAGTTGAAGTTCGGGCATCGCGGCGCGAACCACCCGGTCAAGGATCTCGGTTCCGGCAAAGTGGAGATCACGTCGCAGAACCATGGCTTCGCCGTGGATCCAGAGACACTCCCGGCCGACGTGCACGTGACGCACCTGAACCTGTACGACGGCACGGTTGAAGGATTCCGCCACGCCACGCGACCGATGTTCTCGGTGCAGTACCATCCCGAAGCCTCGCCCGGCCCGCACGATGCGGACTACCTGTTTCGGACATTTCTCGAATCGATGGACGCCCGCTGACCCCTCTGCCGCATGCCCAAGCGAACTGATCTGAAGCGCGTCCTTGTCATCGGCTCCGGCCCGATCGTGATCGGACAGGCGTGCGAGTTCGACTATTCGGGCACGCAGGCTTGCAAGGCGCTGCGCGATGAAGGGCTCGAGGTCATCCTGGTCAACAGCAATCCGGCGACGATCATGACCGATCCGGAGATGGCGGATCGCACGTACGTGGAGCCACTGACGCCGGAGATGCTCGAGGCGATCATCGAGAAAGAGCGTCCCGACGCCGTGCTGCCGACCGTAGGCGGCCAGACCGCGCTCAACCTGGCGGTAGAGCTTGCCGAGCGCGGTGTGCTCGCCAGGTACAACGTTGCGCTGATCGGCGCGTCGATCGAATCGATCAAAGTTGCCGAGGATCGCCAGCTGTTCCACGACGCGATGTGTGAAATCGGGGTTGACGTGCCCGAGAGCGGCGTGGCCAAAACGCTGGAGGAGGCGCTGGCGATCGTCGAGCGGGTGGATTTTCCGGCGATCATCAGGCCGTCGTTCACGATGGGCGGTGTCGGCGGTGGCATCGCCTACAACATCGAAGAGTTCCGCGAGCTGGTCGGTCGTGGTCTGGACCTGAGCCCGGTTCATGAAATCCTGGTCGAGCAGTCGGTGATCGGCTGGAAGGAATTCGAGCTCGAGGTCATGCGCGACGTGGCCGACAACTTCGTCGTCATCTGCTCGATCGAGAACATCGATCCGATGGGCGTGCACACCGGCGACAGCGTCACCGTCGCGCCGGCCTTGACGCTGACCGACAAGGAATATCAACGGATGCGCGACATGGCGCGTCGCATCATCAGCCGCGTGGGTGTGGAGACGGGCGGGTCGAACATCCAGTTCGGCATCAACCCGGCGGATGGTCGAATCGTTGCGATCGAGATGAATCCGCGGGTGTCGCGGTCCTCCGCGTTGGCGTCGAAGGCCACCGGGTTTCCCATTGCCAAGATCGCGGCCAAGCTGGCGCTCGGGTATCACCTGGACGAGATTCCCAACGACATCACGCGCCTGACGCCCGCGTCGTTCGAGCCGACCATCGACTACGTGGTCGTCAAGTTTCCGCGGTGGAATTTCGAGAAGTTCCCGCAAGCGGACAGAACACTCACGACACAGATGAAGTCGGTCGGCGAGGCGATGGCCATCGGCCGCACGTTCAAGGAAGCCTTTCTCAAGGCCGTCCGCTCGCTGGAGATCGGGAAGACCGGGAGCCTGTTTCCAGCCGGGCCCGACGACACCTCGGACGACAGCGAGGACGAGACCGCGCTGCGGAAGCGGCTCGTGGTGCCCAATGACCGTCGGATGTGGGCGCTGTTTCGGGCGCTGCGCCGCGGATGGACCGTCGAGACGCTCCACGACCTGACGAAGATCGACCCGTGGTTTCTGCGGCAGTTCGCCGAGATCGAGGAACTGCGCAAGATGTCGGCGCTGGGCGAATTCCGCGACATGTCGGCCGACCTGCTGCGCGCGCTCAAGCGCAACGGCTTCAGCGACGAGGATATCGCGGCGGTGCATGGCGTCGGCCAGGATCTGGTGCGGCAGCGCCGACTGGAAGAGGGCCTGGTGCCCGCCTACAAGCGGATCGATACCTGCGCGGCGGAGTTCGAGTCGTTCACGCCGTACATGTATGGCACCTACGAGCAGGTGTGCGAGGCTGATCCGACGCCCGCCCGGAAGATCATCATCCTTGGCAGCGGCCCCAACCGGATCGGGCAGGGGATCGAATTTGACTATTGCTGCTGTCATGCCGTCTTCGGCTTTCGCGAGGAGGGCTTCGAGACGGTCATGGTCAACTGCAACCCGGAGACGGTCTCGACCGACTACGACACGTCGGACCGGCTGTATTTCGAGCCGCTGACGTTCGAGGACGTCATGGCAATCATCGATCGGGAGCGAGCTGCTGGTGGCGATGTGTCGTGCGCGGTGCAGTTCGGCGGTCAGACGCCGTTGAAGCTCGCGTTGGGGTTGCAGGAGGCGGGCGTCCAGATCCTTGGCACGTCGCCGGATTCGATCGACCTGGCGGAAGACCGGCAGCGCTTCTCGGCACTGCTGTGGGACCTGGGCGTACCGCAGCCCGAGAGCGGTACGGCCGTGTCGCGGGACGAAGCCCGCGCAGTGGCCGAGAGGGTCGGGTATCCGGTGGTCGTGAGGCCGTCGTACGTGCTGGGCGGACGCGGCATGGCGATCGTGTTCGACTCGGGCGCGCTCGACCGCTACATGACCGGGGCGGTCGATGTGTCGCACGACCGTCCCGTGCTGATCGATCGATTTCTCGAGGACGCGTTCGAGTTCGACGTGGATGCCGTGGCGGATGCCGGGGGCGCGGTGGTGCTCGGCGGCATCATGGAGCACATCGAGGAGGCGGGCATTCATTCCGGCGACAGCTCGTGCGTCGTGCCCCCGTTCATGGTGGCCGAGCGGCATCTGGTCACGATCCGCGACTACACGCGCCGCATCGGACGGGCGCTGAAGGTCGTCGGCCTGATGAACATCCAGTACGCGATCAAGGACGACGTCGTCTACGTGCTTGAGGTGAACCCCCGCTCGTCGCGCACCGTGCCGTTCATCTCAAAGGCGACCGGCGTACCGCTGGCCAAGATCGCTGCGCGCATCGCGGCCGGCCGCTCGTTGGCCGATCTCGGCCTGGTGGACGACCTCGAGGTGCGGGGCGTGTTCGTGAAGAGCCCCGTCTTTCCGTTTGTTCGGTTCCCCGGCGTCGATACGATTCTCGGCCCGGAGATGAAGTCAACCGGCGAGGTCATGGGCGGCGCGGACAGCTTCGGCGCGGCCTTCAGCAAGGCCATGATGGGGGCTGGTCAGCGCCTGCCCGAAGAGGGTCGCATCTTTATCAGCGTCAACAACAGCGACAAGCAGAGCGTGCTGCCGATTGCCCGCGATCTCGCTGAACTTGGATTCACCCTGGCTGCCTCCCGCGGGACCGCCGCGTTCCTGCGTGTTCACGGCATCGAGGTTGAAGTGGTCTACAAGGTCAACGAGGGGCGGCCGAATGTCGCGGATCAGATCGTGAACAGATCGATCGATCTGGTCATCAACACGCCTCTCGGTCGTGATTCCTTCTTCGACGACCGCGCGGTCCGCCGGGCCGCCACCATGGCCCAGGTACCCTGCATCACAACGCTCACTGGTGCGTCCGCGGCCGTCAGTGCCATCAAGGCGTGGCGCTCGCAGGCGCTCAGCGT
>JAQBVV010000098.1 GCA_027622905.1 Acidobacteriota bacterium | reverse complement strand
GTTCCCCCTGGCAGGAGTGGACTGCCTGCAGCTCCTCGGGAGCTACGCGCCTCTGAAATCCGCGCTAGGCGGCACGGGCCAGTCACGCCCCGGCCACGATCCTGGAACGGAGAGAAAGAGAACATGACACGCGTCAGTATTCGCTACTGCGAGGTCTGAAACTATCGTCCCCGCGCCGCCCGTGTGGCGGCGCTCATCAAGCAGGACTCCGGCATCGACCCTGACATCGTCACGGGCGCGCGTGGTGAGTTCACGGTGTGGGTGGACGGCACGACGGTGGCGAAAAAAAGCGCCGACGGATTTCCGACCGACGAGGAGATCGTCGCGGCCGTCCGCGCGGCAGTGTGACCACCATCCGCAGGTCGGCCTACTCCGGATCCAGCGAGATCCGCTGCGACGGCGCGTAGCGATCGCCCGTCACCGTCTCGGCGTTGATCAGTGCTCCCGCATGGCGCAGGTCGTCGTCCGGGATCACGAGGTCGGCCGCGCCGGCGTTCTCCTCAATATACGCGACGTGCTTGGTGCCGGGAATGGGCACGATCGACTCGTCCTGCGCCAGCACCCAGGCGAGCGCGAGCTGCGCCATCGTGCAGCCGTGTTTCCGGGCCAGCGCACCGAAGCCGTCGAGGAGCGCGAGATTGCGCTCGAAGGCATCGCCCACGAAGCGCGGCATCTCCCGGCGCATGTCGTTGCCTTCGAGGTCTGCTGCCGAGCGGATCGTACCGCACAGAAAGGCGCGGCCGAGTGGGCTGAACGGCACGAACGAAACGCCGAGTTCCCGGCACGTGGCGAGCACCCGATGCTCCGGCTCCCGCGTCCACAACGAATACTCCGACTGGAGCGCCGCGATCGGATGCGTGGCATGGGCTCGCCGGAGCGTGGTCGACGAGACCTCCGACAACCCGATCGTCCGGATCTTCCCCTCCGTGACCAGTTCCGCAAGCGCACCGACGCTCTCTTCGATAGGCACGGCATGATCGCGGCGGTGCAGGTAGTACAGATCGATGACATCGGTCTGGAGGTTCGCGAGGCTCTGCTCGCAGGTCCGCCGGATCGATACGGGGCGCCCGTCAGCGATACGTGCGTTCGTCGTCGGCTCCACGGCGATCCCGCACTTGCTCGCCAGGACGAACGACGTCCGCTGCTCTCGCAGGACGCGGCCGATCAGCTTCTCGTTGTGGCCCACGCCGTAGATGCTGGCCGTGTCGAGAAACGTGTAGCCGACGTCGAGGGCGCGGTGGAGCGCGCGCTCGCTCTCGGCAAGATCGGGCGTGCCGTAGGCCTGCGACATGCTCATGCAGCCGAGGCCGATCGCCGAGACGCGGAAGGGACCGAGGTGACGTGTATGCATGCCCGCCGGATGGCGACGCCGAGTATAACGTGCCCTGCCATCCGCTCGGCGGTCGAGTTGGCCGCAGCTCGCGTTCGTGAGCGCGGACGCTATACTGTGGCCGATAAAGGAGAGCTACATGACCATAGGTTCACTCCAGCGCTTCCTGATGGGAGCGATCGCACTGTTGCTGGCGTACCCGACTGTTGCCCACGCGCAGTTCGGTGAAGGCGCGCCTCCGGGCTCTCCGGGCCGCGAGATCATTCACCTGACCGGGGATCTGTATCGATTCCGCGATGTGCGCCACTACGGGATGTTTCTGCACACTCCGGAGGGCATCATCGTCGTGGATCCGACCAATCCCGACACCGCGGCATGGTTGAAGGGTGAGCTCGACAGCCGCTTCGACGTACCCGTCAGGTATGTCATCTACAGCCACGCGCACAACGACCATGCCCCCGGCGGGGCAGTGTTCGCCGACACGGCCACATTCGTTGGCCATGAGAACATGGCCAAGAACCTCATGCAGCCGGCTGCCGGAGCGCCGTTGCTACCGCTGGAGGCTCATTGGGATACCAACGGCAACGGCAGCATCGAGGAATCGGAAGCGCCAGACGCGTACGCGAACAACTTCGCGGAGGTCGATCTCGACGGCAATGGGAGCCTGAGTCGCAGGGAGATGTGGGCGCCTCGGTTCCAAGGCGCACCGGTACCACCGCCAGACATCGTCTACAGCGATCGCATGACCATCTCGCTGGGCGGCAAGACCGTGGAGCTGCACTACACGGGCATTAACCACACCGACGGCATGACCGTTCCGCTCTTTCGGGACGAGCGGTTCATCTACACGGTTGACCACCTGACACCCAAGCGTTTACCGCGCATGACCGTGGACGCCGGCTACGCCTACCTGCCGGACTGGCTCGAGTCGTTGCGACGCATCGACGAACTCGACTTCGACTATGTCTCCCCGGGGCACGAATCGGTGGGCACCAAGGCCGATGTCTCGGAGCAGCGGCGCTACATGAACGATCTGGTCGATGCCGTCTCGGCAGCCATGGACGCGGGCCGGACGCGGGAAGAGATCGTGGAGAGCGTGCGCCTGGAGCAGTACAGCCACCTGATGGAGTACGAGCTGTCCATCGCGAACAACGTGCGTGCTGTCGAGACGATGCTCCGCTTCGTTCGGGAGCGCTAGAGACCTTGCCGAATCGGCGCTGGACGAGCGCCGCAGCGCGGCAGGGCAGTGCAGTGCGGCCGACGATATGGAGGGACGAAGATGCGAATGAACTGGTTACGATGGGGACTGGCTGCTGGCGTGACTCTGGTGCTCCATGGCACACTGGATGCACAGCGCGTCTCGGCGCAGGGCATCCACAGAAGTGCGGAGTGGGTTGCCGCCGCCATGACGGCGGGGGATCTTGCGGTGGACGGGTCGGGCTCGCTGGTCGGGGCAGGGGAGGTCACCAATATCTTCCCTGAGGGCCAGAAGCTGAGCGCGTCGTCGCCGAATCAGTTGATCCGGACCCGACGGGCATCGGAGCCGAACAACGCCAGCGTGCATCCCGACATCACCGAGGTCTATTACATCGTGGCCGGGTCTGGCACGTTCATGACGGGCGGGCGCATTCTGGACCAGAACGATCGATCCAAGGGCAGCACCGGCGGCGTGGCGAACAACGTGGGTCCCGGCGACTTCGTCATTCTGCCACCAGGGACCGTGCACTGGTTCGCCACGATCAACGACTCGGTCACCTACATCGAGACGCGTTTCGAGGCCAAGTAGAGCGAGCCGGCGCGCCGAACTCCGGAGCTCGCTTGCGCTGAGCATCCGCGGGCCCTCGAGGCGGCGTGACCTGGGTGACAGACAAGAAGGGGCTGGAGGCTTACCGCCTGGCGAGGCTCCCGCAGATAGCTGGAAAGATAAACGGGGGCCGTGCCGCATCGGCCGGAAGCGCCTTCTTGCCACGCCGACGAACGGGATCGCGGATGCTCAGCGCAAGTGAGTTTCGGTCTACGGCTTCAGATACTTCGTGATCCCGCTCCCGGCGATGGGCCGCGAGGTGGGGCCTTCGGCCGCGTAGACATTGCCATCGGCATCGACAGCCACCCCTTCGCCCGCAGCGCCCCACGGCTGGTCGTCGACCTCGTGCGGCGGAATAAACGCCGTCACGACATCCTCGGTCGCGTTCCCGATCCTGACGCCGGTCTTCCAGTCGGGGTGGCGCGTCGGGTCCGACTCGGAGTCGATCGCATAGGGCGTATCGTCTCCGGTGATGAACAGACCGCTCACCCGGCTGAACTGATCGTAGGCATCGAGAAAGTTGCCCTCCTGGTCGAAGATCTGGATGCGGTGGTTGCCGCGGTCGGCGACAAACAGCCGCCCCTGGGAATCGAACGCCAGTGCGTGTGGCGTCCTGAATTCACCCGGTGCGTCACCGATGCGGCCCCATTCCATGATGAACTCACCGTCGGCCGTGAACTTCAGGATGCGTCCCGTTGAACCAGGTGGCGCGTCCAGGTTCTGGCCGCTGTGGCCATCGGCCACGAAGATGTCGCCGTTCGGCGCTGTGATCACGTCGGTCGGCTGATTGAGGAGGCCCGGCTCGGTGCCCGCAACCCCCGCCTGTCCGAGGCGCATCAGGATCTCGCCCTCTGGGCTGAACTTGAAGACCTGGTGGCCTTTCGTGCCTGCGGCGTTTCCCACTGAGTCGGTCACCCAGACATTGCCGTCCCGGTCCACGTGAAGGCCGTGCGGCAGGACGAAGAGCCCCGCGCCGAAGTTCGCGAGCACCGCACCCGTGTCACGGTCCAGCTTGAGGATGGGCGCCACGTCCGAGGAATCGCACCCGCCATCGAGGCCAAAGGCCCCACAGCGGTCGTACGCCCAGATATGTCCATCAGGCCCGATGTCCACGCCCGCGGTTGAGCCCCACGACCGGCCGTCCGGCAGCGACGCCCAAGCCGTGACCACCGTTGGATTCGGATTCGGCAACGGGCTGGCGGCTGGATCGACGACTTCGACGCTGTCTACAGCGACCGCGTCGGCAACATCGACGTCCGGGGCGTTGCACGCCGATAGCATGGCGATCGCAACACAGGGCAGGAACAGGAACCGGGAGCGACTCGAATGTGACATGGCACCACCAGTGAACAAGGAGCGTCCGCGTGAGGGGTGAGGCTTCGGGAGGATCTTACGCCAAGCCGCACTCACGCGACACTGGTCGAACGGTGCGACTCGCTGGTCTTTTGCCACACCACGACGCCCACGAGCATCAGCGCGCCCGCAATGTGTACCCCTGGCCCGAACGGCGTCCACAACAGGCATGCGGCACTGGTCATCGTGAGCGCAGCGGTCACCGCGTTCAACTTTGATTCCAGATGCCACTGCAAGACGCCGGCAAGCGCGTAGAGCCCGAAGCACGCAAACCCGAACACCGTGAGGCGCTCGGTCCAGCTCCCCGCCACCAGTGGCGCGAACGCAAACAGTAGAGGAACGATATAGAGACCTTTGGCGAGCTTCCAGGCCGTCAATCCGGTGCGCATGGGTCCGGTGCCCGCGATGGCGGCCGCCGTGAACGCGACGATGCAGACCGGCGGCGTGACACTACTGTCCTGCGACAGCCAGAAGATGATCAGGTGGGCGGCCAGCAGCATACCGGTGACCAGCGCCGGATCGAGCAGCTCGCTGCGCACCAGTTGCCGCATCTCGGCCGGCATTTCCGTCAATGCACGGACCGGGTCGCCTCCGAACAGATCGACAACGGCCTGAACGTTGACCGGCAGGGTCGCGGCTCCCAGCGCGTCGACCATGGCCGACTGCGTCATCAGGTCATACAGGGCCGGCGCGGCCAGCGTCGCCATGACGATGTAGGACGCGGTCACCGGCAGCCCCATCCCGAGAATGAGCGACGCGATCGCCACGAGTACCAGCGTCAACAGCAGGCTTCCGCCCGCCCAATCGACGATCATCACGGAGAACGAGTTGCCCAGCCCGGTGGTCGTGACGACGCTGACAACCAGCCCGACGGCAACAAGCAGGATGGCCGTCGGCACCATGATGCGTAGCCCGTCGACAATCGCGTCGACGCTTCGTTCCACGTTCAGTGGCATGCGCGTGAACCAGGACACCGCAATCACCGCAAAGGTGGCCACGGTGGCTGACCGCACCGGCGTATAGCCCGCAATGAGCGACGCCACCAGCACCACAAGCGGAATGATGAAGTGCCAGCCGCCTCTGAGGGGGTGTCGAGTGCCGACGACTCGCCGGCTGCCGCGCCAACAGCGATCCCAAGCCGTCTGGCCTCGATGCGGACAAAGAACCCGACAGTCAGAAAGTAGAGCAGAGCGGGCAGTACGGACGCGGCTACGATTTGGAGGTAGGGAATCTGCGTGTAGCTCGCCATGACGAACGCGCCCGCACCCATGACCGGCGGCATGAGCTGCCCTCCCGTCGACGCAGCGGCGACGACACCCGCGGCAAATCGCGGCGTGAACCCGGAGCGCACCATCATCGGGATGGTGATGACGCCGGTCGAGACCGTCGTCGCGACGGCGGACCCGGACACCGACCCCATGAGTCCGGACCCGAACACCGCGACCTGACCAGCGCCGCCCTGGTATCGGCCAGCGGCGCTTCGCGCGAGATCCACAATGAAGTCACCGGCTCCTGACTTCAGCATGAACGCGCCGAACAGGATGAACATGAACACGAACGTCGAGGAAATGTTCGCCACCATCCCGAACATGCCATCGCCGCTCCAGTAGCTTCGATACAGCACGGTCTCCATGCTGAGTCCGGGAAACCCGAAGATGCCAGGCACGTAGCGGCCCAGAAACACGACGTACAGGAGACTGACCGTGATCAGCGCCGGCGCGAACCAACCACTGGTCCGGCGCGTGAACTCGATGGCCAGTACGACCGCGGCCGCGGCAAAGACGTAGTCGCTCAGGATGAATTCGGCCTCACGCGCGTACAGCGCGTCCTCGAACAACATGAGGTAGACGGCCGTCCAGACCGAGATCGTCGCCAGCAGGAGACCCAGGGCCTTTTGCCACGCGGGACGCGGGGAGGGATCAGCCTCGATGCGATGGAAGTTCAGCGCGCAGAGCGCTCCGAAGCCACCGAAGTGAATCGCGGAAAACCACAGCTCCGACACGGCGGTGAACCAGTTGTTGTACACGTGGAAGAGGGCGAACAGCACCGCGAGCCACTTGACCGTTGGCCTCATGGTGGGGTGAGTTCCGGCGGAATCTCGACACCCTGTTCCCGGTAATACCGGGCAGCGCCCGGATGCAGCGGCGCGCCGAGGCCGATCAACGCCTTGTCGAGCGAGACATCGCTCGTGGCCCTGTGAATCTCGTGCAACGCCGACAGGTTCTCCCAGACGGCCTTGGTGATCTCGTAGACGGCATCCTCAGAAACGTCGGCCCGCACTGCAAACGCGTTGGGGTGCGCAATCGATTCGATAGGTTCTGGTTGATTCAGGTAGGTATCGGCAGCGATGGTATACCGACTCCAGAGGGATACCTCTGGTTGACCTGCGCGAGGTCATCCTCTGTATAACTCAGTAGCGTCAGGTCGCCGTCGAGCATCGCGAAGGCCTGCGTGATACCGGCGACAGGTGGGCCGGCCGGAATATTCACGCCCACGATCATCCCGTCCTGAATCGCGTTCGCCGTGACACCGTACCCCATGTAAGCGAGGCTGATCCTTCTCTCGTAGTCGATGCCCAGATTGCGAAGAATGTAGTCACCGGTCCGTTCGGCACCTGAGTTTCTCGCGCCGAGGACGAAACGCTGACCGTCGAGTCGGTCGAGGTCCCGGATCGAACCGTCGTTGATCAGGTCTCTTCGCAGGGCGAAATGCTCCACGTTGGTCCACATCGCGCCGATGGTCCGCAGCCAGGTCTGCGGAGTCCGAATCGGACCGTCGCCGTTCCACGCCCAGGCGGCGAAGATTCCCTGCACCAGCGCGAACTGCGCCTGGTTGTCGCGGAGCAGCTTGATGTTCTCCAGCGATCCGGCCGAACTGATCGCCGAGAGGCTGATGCCGCGGGTATCGAAAAGCTCGGCCTTCGTGATCGTGGCCAGGGCGACGCCGACAGGGTAGTAGGTGCCGCCGGTTGTTCCAGTCGTCAGGATGTAGGGACGGTTGGTCGACAGGGTGTCGCTACACCCGCCCAGCAACGAAACCAACGAGCACAAGGCGACGATGCGTGCAACAGGAAGCATGTGGGCTCGGCCGTGAGGCGTCCTCGGACTACCGACGGCGCGCTGATGCCCTCAGCGCCGCGTTCACGACTCGGTTCCGTCCCACGCGGGCAGTTCACATCGAGTGGGCTTGTCGGTGCGGTACCCAAGCACGTAGTCGGCCTGCATGATCTTGTGAATCTCGCGGGTGCCCTCGTAGATGACCGCCCCTTTGCAGTTGCGATAGAACCGGCCAACCGGATACTCGTCCGAGTACCCGTTCGCGCCATGGATCTGCACGGCGTCACCCGCCGCCCGCTCAGAGGCCACAGTCGAGTACCACTTCGCGAGACCCGTTTCGCGTGTGTTTCGGCGGCCGACATTCTTGAGCCACCCCGCCCGCAACCAGAGGAGTCGCGACGCCTGATAGTCCGACTCCATCTGCGCGATCATTTCCTTGACGAGCTGGTGCTCGCCGATCGCGGCGCCGAACGTCCTGCGGTCCCTGGCGTAGGCTGCGCTCGCGTCGCGACACGCGCGAATCAGGCCCGTGGCCCCCGCCGCCACGGTAAAGCGGCCCTGGTCGAGCGCGAACATTGCGATCTTGAAACCTTCGCCCTCACGACCGACCAGGTTCTCCTCTGGCACCTCGACCTCGTCCATCTTGAAGAAGCCGGTATTGCCCGCGAGGATGCCCCATTTCTCCGTGAGCGTTCCGCTTGCAAACCCTTTGAACGCGCGCTCGACGATGAACGCGCTCATGCCCGACACGTCGCGCTGGCGTTTCTTCTCCATGTCGGTCCACGCGAACACCAGAAAATTGTCAGCGACGTCGCCGAGCGAGATCCACATCTTTTCGCCCGTCAGGACGTAGCGATCACCCTTCTTGATCGCGACCGTCTGAAGGCCGCGCGCGTCGCTGCCGGCCGACGGTTCTGTGAGGGCGAACGTGGCGATCTTGTGCCCCTGCGCCTGCGGCACGAGGTATCGCTGCTTCTGGTCTTCCGTGCCCCAGCTGGCCAGCGTCAAGCAGTTGAGTCCGACGTGCACCGACAGGATGACGCGCAGCGACGTGTCGACGTATTCGAGCTCCTCGCTGGCCAGCCCGAGCGCAATGTAGTCCATGCCCGAGCCGCCCTGGTCCGGCGGCAGCGAGACCCCAAGCAGTCCAAGCGACGCCATCTGCGGGAGGATCCCGCGATCGAAGGTGTGCTCCCGGTCGAGTCTGTGGATGCGCGGGGCCACCTCGCGGGCGGCCCACTCGCGCACCGTCTGCGCGAGCAACTGGTGATCGTCGGTCAGATCAAAGCCAAGCATCCCAAGAAGCTAACACACACCGCGCTGTTCTGGCTTGAGCCCGTGCGTCTCCCGGTCGGAGTCTCCAGGCCGCCGCTCAACTTCAGTGACGTGAACGTGGTCGTCCTCTGCTCAGGTCACGCGTTCCGCGTCTGTTACACTATCGGCTAACATCGACACGTCTGATGACGATCAGCGGCACGGTGGGCCGTCTTGCCAGACTTTCTCAAGGAGCGCACGATGCACACGTCTACCAACGGAAAACTGCAAAGCCGCGTCCGGTTCGCGTGCGGCCTCACGCTCGTTGCTGGTTTCGCCATCGGAGCGGCTGTTTCGGCTGCCGCTCAGGGATCCGGCACGGCCGACGGAGAGTGGCGCTACATCGGAGGGGACGCTGCGCACACGCGGTCCTCGCCGCTCGACCAGATCGACGCGAGCAACTTCGAGGACCTGGAGGTCGCCTGGGTCTGGCGCGGCGACAACTTCGGGCCGACCGTCGATTATCTCTACCGCTCCACACCGATCTATGTCGACGGACTGCTCTACACCGTGGCCGGCCAGCGGCGCACCGTGGTCGCCATCGACCCGGCGACCGGAGAGACCGTCTGGACCTACCGCGAGCCCCACACCACACGCTACGAACGCGGCATGCGGAACAACTACGGTAAGGGCGTGGCATACGCAGAGGTCGACGGCCGCGGTGTCATCTTCACCAGCAGCCCTGGCTTTTTTCTGCATGCGCTCGATGCCAAGACGGGACGCCCGGTGGAGAACTGGGGCGCGCCGGTGGCGGTCGATGGCTTCTCCCAGACCGGCGTGGTGGATCTGCTGCCGGACCTGGTGCGCGACTGGGAACCATGGCTCGAATCCGGATTTACCTACGACCCGGAATACGGGATTCCTGAGGAACTGGGCAGCATCAGCAGTTCGTCGCCGCCCATCGTGGTCAACGGCGTCGTGATCGTTGGCAACGTGCACGAGCAGGGGTACTACCAGACTCGGATCGAGAACATCCCGGGTGACATCCTCGGCTACGACGCGCGCACCGGCGAGTTCCTCTGGAAGTTCCACGTCATTCCGAGGCCGGGCGAGTTCGGTCACGAGACGTGGGAGAACGACGCGTGGAAAGCCACCGGCGATGTGTCGTCGTGGGCACCCATGTCGGCCGACCCCGAGCGGGGCATCGTCTACATCCCGACCAACCCGCCCACGATCGACTTCTATGGAGGCTTTCGGCCCGGCAACAACCTGTACGGCACCAGTGTCATCGCGCTGAATGTGCGGACCGGCGAGCGAGTCTGGCATTTTCAGACGGTGCATCACGACATCTGGAACTTCGACAATCCGACCGCGCCGGTGCTGATGGACGTGACGGTAGACGGCCAGCCGACGCCGATCGTTGTCCAGACGAGCAAACAGGGGTTTGCCTACACGTTTAACCGCGAGACCGGTGAGCCGGTATGGCCGATCGTGGAGCGGCCGGTACCTCAGTCGGATCTTCCGGGCGAGACACTCTCGCCGACGCAGCCGTTTCCGACCAAGCCGCTGGCGTTCGAGCTGCAGGGCTTGACCGTGAACGACCTCATTGACTTCACGCCGGAGCTGCGCGCCGAAGCGGTGGAGATCATCAAGGATTATAAGCTGGGACCGCTGTTCAACCCGCCAATCCAGGTAGATCACCCGTCGGGGCTGCGCTCGTTTGTCAGTTGCCCGGCCGGTGCCAGCAACATCTACGGTCCCAACTCGGCGGACCCCCGGACGGGCATCCTGTATGTCTCATCCCTGCGGGGATGCCGGTCCGAGAACATCGTGCCAGGCACGCAGATGGACGATCCCGAAGACATCATGACGACAGGACGGACCATCTCCGACTGGGTCGTCGCCGATCGCGGCGACTTCCGAGGGCCGCAGGGCCTCCCGATCTTCAAGCCGCCGTACAGCTCGATCACGGCCATCGACATGAATACAGGCGAGCATCTGTGGCAGATACCGAACGGTGACACGCCTGATCGCATCAAGAACAACGCCGCGCTGGCTGGCGTGGACCTGCCGCCCACGGGCGTGCAGTCGCACCCGGTCACGATGGTGACGGGCACGTTGCTGGTTCATGCCGAAGGCGTCGCCGGGCACCCGCTGCTGCACGCGACCGACAAGCGCACAGGCGAGAAGATCGGCACCGTGGATCTTCCCGCGCTGGGGCAATACGGCATGATGACCTTCATGCACGAGGGGCAGCAGTACATCGTCGTGCAGGTTGCGAGCACAGTCGAACGGTTTCCTGGCTCCCTGGCGGCGCTCCGCCTCCCATGACGTTTCGCGGGAATCACCAGGTGTGGGCGTCAGTGGTCCGATGCGGCAGGGTCGTCGCGCTGCTGTCGCTGACGTTGGGGCTCCTCGTCACCGGGCACGCATCAGCGCAGCCGCAGGATCCGGCGCCAGCCGTGGAGCGCTCTGTCATGGACAATGTCTTCACGGCGCGCCAGGCGCGGCGTGGCGAGCGGTGGTTCGTGCAGATCTGCGAGCAGTGCCACCGGGCGCGAGACTTCACGAACGCGCAGTTCCATGAACGATGGACAGGCCAATCGGTGGGAGACCTGCTGCAGTTCATGCAGTACACGATGCCGCCCGAGAATCCCGGGGCGCTCAGCACGCAGCGCTACGCTGATGTCCTGGCTTTTCTTCTCGCGGTCAACGACTATCCCGCTGGAGAAGAGGAACTGCCGGCGGACGCCGCGTCGGTGATGGATATGCGCATCGTGGCGCCCCCTGCGGAAGAGCAAGTCCAGCCTCCAGCGTCGAGCGGGGGCACCGAGGAGCCGAACGTCGCTCCGTGATGCCATTCGAAAACAACTTTGGTATTCTTGGGCTCGCGACCGTGCGGCCTCAAGCGGGGCCGTGATCGTTCCACTGTGTGACGCTCGGAAGGAGCACCATGCGCTTCATTCTCACCCTGACACTCCTCGTGGCACTGGCGAACCCTGTCTCGCTCCTGGCACAGAGCGGACCGGCGACGACAAGCGCTGAGCCGTTCAAAGTCGGCACGTTCGAGATCGGCGGGACGCCGCGCGTTGGCATCGTCCTGCGCGACAGTCTCATCGTAAGCCTGGACGCGGCGAACGCCGCGCTTGAGATCAATCCCGCGTATCCCAGGATTCCGATGCCAGCCGACATGCTGGAGTTGATCGGGTGGTACGAATACGGTCTCAAGACGCGCCTCTACGAGATCGTCAACGACTTGGTGACCAGCGGGCGTCTTGCCGGAAACGCACGGCCCGACTTCGTGCACGATGTCGACGACATCAGAATCCTCCCGCCGATCATGTACCCGGGAAAAATTCTCAATGCGGCTGTCAACTTCTACACCCACGTCGACGAGCAGGGCACCCCTGAAGAACGGACCGAGGCGCGGCGACAGCGGCGCGAGAACCGAGGCGTGCCGTATCTCTTCCTGAAGCCAAGCCGCGGGGCCGTGATTGGTAATGGCGACGCCGTCGTGCTGCCGTACGGTCGCGATCGCATCGACTGGGAAGTCGAACTGTCGACGGTCATCGGACGGGCCGCGAAGTACGTCCCGGCCGCCGAGGCCCAGAATTACATCTTCGGCTACATGGTGTCGCTCGACATCTCCGATCGTGGAGGGCGCCCACCCGGCGGGTACCCGAATCCGTCGGACTGGTTCGTTGGAAAGGGCCACGACACTCACTTACCTCTTGGCCCATGGATCGTGCCGAAGGAGTTCTACGGCGACCCGATGGCCAATCTGCGCCAGACGCTGAGCGTCGACGGGACGCAGATGCAGGAAGCCACGGCCGGTGACATGATTCACTCGCTCTACGAGCTGATCGAGTACGCCTCGTCGATCGTCACGCTGTTCCCGGGCGACGTCATCAACAACGGCACCTCCGGTGGCACCGGGGCGGGCACGGCGGTTCGGGGGGCACAGCGGTTCCTCCAGCCGGGCGAAGAGATCGTCGCGACGATCGATGGCATCGGCACGCTCCGCCTGCCGGTCGTGGCCGAAGAGGCGCCGCCGCCGGGAAG
>JAQBVV010000097.1 GCA_027622905.1 Acidobacteriota bacterium | reverse complement strand
GGTTGATCAGGTAGCCGGTCACGGCTCGCTGGAGGAGAATCGGTTCCCGTCCCGCTTGCTTGACCGCCGCGACGGCGAGCGTGACCGCGGCCTTTTCCGTTCGCGCTGCGCGAACGACTTCGATCATCGGAAAGACGTCGGCCGGCATGAAGAAGTGCATCGCCAGGAATCGCTGCGGATACCGCAGCGGCGCGGCCAGTTCCTCCAGAGGCAGGCCCGACGTGTTGGTCGCCAGAACCGGACGCCCCTTGTACAGCCGTTCGATGTCCGCGTATGCCGCCTGCTTGACGTCGCGATCCTCGAAGACCGCTTCGATCACGAGATCGGGGACGGGAGTCGGCGGCGCCTGATGGACGAGCGTGACGCCGGGATGGGAAAAGCTGATGTCCCGCGGTTCGACGAGCGTGACGCCGATTCCGGCACCCGCGAAGAGGCGGGCGATGCCCTGCCCCATGACACCGCCACCCACGACCATGAGCGAGGTGCAGGACGACATCAGCGCCAGCCGTCCTTCGAGAACCGTTCCACCGCCGCGTCGTCCAGCACCACGCCGAGGCCCGGTTCCTGCGGCAGCTCCAGACCGCCGTTCTTCACCCGCAGCCGCGTCTTGAAGACCTCCATCAGGTTGAGCACGTCGGTGCCGGTGAAGAACTCCACCCAGGTCGCGTTCGGTGTGGCCGCCACGAGGTGTACGTGCAGGTCGGCCAGCCAGTGTGGCGCCACGGTGATGCTGTGGGCCGCCGCCATCGCGGCGATCCGACGGAACTCTGTGATCCCGCCGCACACGCCGGCATCCGGCTGGATGATGGAGGCAGCCTCCTTGTCGAAGATGTCCGCGAAATCCCATCGGGTCTGGTGAATCTCGCCGGTGGCGATCGGCACGGCCACGGACCTGGCGATGGCGGCGCTGGCCTCCATCTCGTCCGGCATCGTCGGCTCCTCGACCCACGCGAGGTCGAAGTCCTCCCACTGTCGGATGGCCCGGATGGCGGAGGTGGCGTCCTTCCAGGCGTTGTTGGCGTCGGTCATCACCTCGACGTCGTCGCCGACCGCCTTTCGAACCGCGGCGATCCGCGCCGCATCCTCCCGCGCGCTGACGCCGCCAACCTTGATCTTCACCGCGCGCAACCCTGTCTCGACGTAGCCTGCAACCTCGCGGGACAGGCCGTCGAGACCTTTGCCGGGCAAGTAGTACCCGCCGCTGGCGTAGGCGGGCACCGTGTCCTGGTGGTAGGCACCCAGATACCGGTACAGCGGCAACTCCGCGGCCTTGGCCGCTGCGTCCCACAGCGCGGTATCGATCGCGCTGATGGCGCGAATCACCGCACCGCGGCGCCCCATCAGCAGCGATTCCCGGTACATCGCCTCCCATGCGCCCTCGACCTGATGCACGTCGCGCCCGACCACGATGGGTGCAAGCAGGTCGCGCACGGCCTGGGTCACGATGTGCCCGGCGCTGTTGCCGCAGTAGCAGAAGCCGAGTCCCTCCACGCCCGTGTCGGTGCGGACCTTCACCAGCGTGTAGTGGCGTTCGTTGATCGTGCGGGTGGAGAACGACGTGGGGGTCTGCAGCGGAATGACTACACTGGTAGCCAGGACTTCCGTAACGGTCATAGTATCCTCGACAGCAAATGGGGTGAGCAGGGCAGACGGATGCTCCGCAGTATACTGCGCCCGAAGTTGCACGTGAACACCCGGTAAAGGAGTCAGAGGAGCTATATGAACGCGTTTCGCATGATCACGGGGGCCAGGAAGATCGTTGAGGTGTGTACGGCGGTCAAGCCCGGCGAGAAAGTCGTCATCGTCACCGACAGCAGCCTGATCGCGATCGCGGACGTCCTGGCGGCGGCGGCCCACGAGCGGAACGCCGAAGTCGTGATCACGGTGATGGCGCCGGCCCGGGTTGATGGCGCCGAACCGCCGCGCGCGGTCGTCGAGGCGATGAAGGCCGCGGACGTGGCGATCATGCCGGTCAGCTATTCGATCAGCCACAGCGAAGGCATGCGCGAGGCGCTCGCGAGCGGCACGCGGATTGCGGCCCTCTCCGGCTTCACCGAGGAGATGATGGTGCGAGGCGGCATCGAGGCGGACTTTCCGGCGTTGCGCCCGGTCTGCGACGGCGTGGCGGCGGCGATGGGCAAGGCGCAGAAGGCGGTCCTGACGACGCCGGCCGGCACCGACGTGCGGATGAATCTGGCGGGCCGACCGGGAAACTCCCACTCCTGCATCGTCGATCAGCCAGGCAAGTACACGGCGATCCCCAACATCGAAGCGAACATCTCGCCGGTGGACGCTGAAGGCGTGATCGTGTTCGACGGCAGCATCCCCAACCTCCGCATGGGCGTTGTCGATGCGCCCGTGACGATCGAGGTCCGCGACGGCAGCATTGGCAGCATCACCGGCGGCAGGCAGGCCGCGATCCTGAGATCGATCTGGGAGCGGCAGGCCGATCCGAGCGTCTACAACATCGCGCAGCTGGCCGTCGGCCTCAATCCGGAGTGCACGGCGTTCACCGGCGTCTTCCTCAACGACCACGGTGCCAACGGGACCGTGCATATCGGCATCGGCACCAGCGCCGCCCTTGGCGGGAGCCTGCAGTCGCCCATGCACCTGGACGGCATGATGTACGAGCCGACGCTGCTGCTCGACGGGGAAGCGATCATCAAGGATGGCGTCGTCAGCGCTGCGCTGACACGAGTCTGATGGCCCTCACGGCACTGGCCACGATGGCCGTCGACGCCCCGCTCCGCGCGTTGACCGAGGCGTTCGCCGCGCAGTCGGGACATCAGGTGAACGTGCAGGTCGACACCTCGCCGAACATCGCGCGCCGGCTGGCGGACGGTCAGACCGCTGACATCCTCGTCGCGCAGGCGGGGCTCATCGATCAGCTGATCGTCGAGGGTCGGGCGCTGGGTGACAGCCGCGCGCCCATCGGAAAGATCGGCGTCGGGGTGGCGATCAGCCGCGGAGGGACCCGCCCGGACATCTCCACTCCCGAAGCGCTGAAGGCGGCGCTCCTGCAGGCCGATGCCGTCGTCTGCAGCGGGGGAGCGTCGGGTGTGCACGTCGAGCGGATGCTGCGCGGCATGGGTGTCGCCGACCGGCTCTCGGCAACCACGGTGTACGTATCAAGCGGTGCCGCGGTCATGGAGCGGCTTGGTGCCAGCCGCGACAACGAGATCGGGTTCACGATGATCAGCGAGGTCAGGCTCGGGGAAGCCCATGGCGGATCGCTGGTCGGTCCACTCCCCGACGCGTTTCAGCACTACACGGTGTACGACGCCGTCGTGATGTCGGCGTCGGAGGCACCCGACACCGCGCGCGCGTTTGTCAGCCTGCTCGGCTCGCCGGCAGCGCGAGAGACGTTCGCGGTGAGCGGCTGGGAGTTCTGACCCTCCGCGACATGAGCCGCCACTCTCAAATCCCCCACCTTCAGGAAGTCAGACGCGTCTCTCGAGCGAGTAGACTGCCTTGAGCCTCCGATGAGACGAGTGACCGAGTCGCAGCCCATCTCCCTCGACGACGTGCGAACGCTGGCCGGCGGCCATCGCCGGATTCGTCGCGCGAGTGGTCCGTCGGTGACCGAATGGCAGCATCGTGACATCGCGCAGGCGCGCTGGTGGCACCTGTCGCTCGCAGAGCAGTTCGGCAACATTGGCAGTGAAATCAGTCGCGCGGTCACGTGGTCGACGAGGAATCCTGAGACGTCCCAGGCCGCGCTCTACCGCGCTCTGGACCTGATCGATCTGACGCTGGACGATCCACGACACCGGCGATCGCTCCCGCGTTTGCGGGAGATCGCGCGCACCCGTGAAGTCGTGGTCGATTTTTTCGCGGGGCCGAACGTGCACGGCTCGACGAGCGCGTCGCTGATGAAATACTTCGACCAGTTCGCGCTCTACGCTCGCAGAGTGCACGCAGCCGCCGCTCGGTGAGCAGTCCGTCGGCATTGCGCAAGTCCGCCGTCACCACGGGCTACTACCTCTGCATCTGGCTGCGAGCCGCCTTCAACGCGGCGTCCATCTGCACCTGAAGCCCCCCGCCACCGAGTGCGACCACCCGAAACCCCTGCTCCAGTCGCTTGACCACGCCCGCGCTCTTGACCGTGATGGCGCACGGCACGCCGTGGGCCTTGCAGGCCTTGAGCACCGTCTGGATCGCCGCTTCATGCTCGGGCGCCCCGCTCGGGACTCCCAGGGAGTAGGAGAGGTCGTTGGGCCCGATGAACAGGACGCCGATGCCGGGAACGGAGAGAATCTCCTCGATGTTGTTCACCCCTTCAGCCGTCTCGACCTGGAGCATCAGCAGGAGTTCGCCGTCGGGCGCGACCGGCCAGAGGTCCGCGCGCCTGCTGTATTCCGGCCGCGACATCCCCCAGAGCCAGGCGGCCGGCATGTTGCCGTTGCCCCGAAGGCCCCGTGGTTCAGGGCGTTTGGAGTTCACCGGCTGCGGAAAGCGTGCCGAGCGCACCGCCTGCAGCGCCTGCTCTTTCGTCTCGATGGTCGGGAACATGACGCCGAATGCCCCGATGTCCAGCACCTGCTTGACGATCGACTCGTTCAGATCGCGTCCGTAGGTCGGGATCCGAACCAGGGCCGGCACGCGCACCGCCAGGTTGCCTTGCTTGGCGATCGCCGCCCTGTCCGTCATGCCGAGCAGGAAGGTCTGCAACCGCTCGAAATCCATCGCCTGATGCTCCATGTCCAGGATGATGAAGTCGAGATCGGACGTCGCGAACTGCTGAGCCGCAAACAACGAGAAGTCATAGATGATCGCGCCGGCGATCGATTCGCCACGAGCCAGCTTGTCTATCGCACCGTTGAGTCGAACGTGCTCCGAAGAGTTAGTTGCCATGATGAATGCTGCCCCAGACTGACGTTCGACCACGCACGCGAGGTACGGAAAGTGGATAGAGAGACACGACGCACGATACTACGACAAGTAACCTCGTGCGCCGTTCATGCGTCCCGAATGGTGACAAAATCAGATCCGTGGTGACTCCTGCCAGCGCGCCCTGCGCGTGGATACTCGATTCGGGTGGCGCGGGTCGCGGCGCGTGGCAAGGTGGCGTCCTCTACGAGATGATGCGATGGACGCGCCAGCATGGAGGCTATCCCACGGTCATGATGGGGGCGTCGGCTGGAGGCTACGCCGCCGCCGACGTCGCGACCGGCACCGAGGAGACGGTCCGCAAGGGCTGGACCGCCTGGGGATCTCCCCGGATCCCGCAACGTTACCCGCTGCCCGCGTTGGTGGCCGACGAGTGGCCGCGTAGCCGCTTTCGCCGACACCTGCACGCCTCCATCCGCTACGTCATGGAGGAGCGGGAGGTCGCTGGCGTCTTCGACGCGTCCGCCCAGCGGACCCTGTTCATCTTCACGGCCCGCATCAGGCGTCGCGACGGACGTGTCCCGGGGCGGGCGGATCTGGCGAAACTGTTCGCGATGGCCGCCACCCGCAAGCTCCCCTGGCCGCTGAAGTACATCCCTCGCTACCACGTGGACCCCGTCGTCTTCGCCACCAACCTCCCCGAGACGCTCCACTCCGAGTTCGTGCGCCCGCTCACGCGCGAGAACTACCACAGCGCCATCGAGGCCTCGTGTCTGGTGCCGCTCGCGATGGGCCCCGCGCTCCAGCCCACGCTGCTGTCGCCCGATCGCGCCTATCCGGACGACGCGCGGGCCGTGTTTGTCGACGGGGGATTCGCCATGAAGATGCCGATGGCGATCTTCGAGGAGGACCCGCGATTCCGCGACATGGCCTGCTGGGCAGCCACACCTCGCACCCTCATCTTCTGTTGCGATCCCGAAGGGCGCCTCTGGGAAACCAGCATGCGGCTCCGCGACCTGAACAAGCATCCCACCGTCACCCGTGCCATCGCGGACGACGCACTGCTGGTCGTGCATCCCGACCACGTCGTCGAAGCCGGGTTCCTGTGCTTCGACCCTGCCATCATCATGCGCACGTTCAACCGGGGTCGGGAACAGGGCCGCCGACTGCTGGCCACCGAGCACGTGCGCCGGTTTCTGTCGGGGGAGACGGGCGCCGTGGGTGGCACTGCGGAAGGCGCCGTGGGAGACACTGCGGCAAGCACCCAGGCAGGCACCGTGGCAGACACCGCGACAGGTGTCGGAACGGAGATACGATAGGCTCGTCGTCACTCGTCGCGGATATATCGGACGGCCGGTATCGCGAGCCGGTCGCGTCCCACAACAGAGAGTAGTGACCAATGAATCTTTCCCTGAAGGGCCTTGGGGCCGCAGGCCTCGCCACGGTATTCGCCACTGCCCTTGGGGTAGCCGCCGCCGTGGCTGTGCTGACACAGACTCCGACGCTGGCACAGGCCCCGAAGGCCGTCTCCCCGCTCATGTGCGACCTCGCAGGCTACACAGCCACCGGCGCGATCACCGCTGCATTGTCTGATGACGTGCTGCTGGTCCAGTGGCCCGGAGCGGGAGACGAGCGGTTACGCCTCGGCCTCAGCATCGTCGATGGCACGCCGACCATTGCGGAGCTGGCTGTGCAGGGTGCCGGCGATGCCTGGGCGACCCTCGCCACCGACGCCACGATCGAGTTCAAGGTCACCGAAGGCTTCAGGCGGATCAGCAACCAGCAGCTCAGGCCGCTACAGGACCTGGGCGTGGAGCTGACGCAGGACGTCATCGACAAGTACAAGTGGGACGTCTTCTGGGACGCGCCACTCGACATGCGCACCGAAGTGGGCGGCGGCAACCCTCCGCCGGCAGAGGGCGTGGCCGAGCAACCCGGGCTCCCTCGTTCCCCGGACGAGATCCGACGCGCCGACGCTGTTTACAGCGCCTCGGGCTGCACGGTCGCCACCAGCGGCGCGCGCCTGGAGGTCACGTTCCCCGGCATGCGGCTCGGGTCGTTCTCCGGAGCGCTGGTGCTGACTGTCTACGAGGGGACCAATCTCATCCGGGTGGAAGCGGTCGCGTCGACGGATCTCCCGTCGGTGGCCTACAAGTACGACCTCGGCCTCACTGGCCTCGACATCAAGGGGAGCGCAGTGGGCGGCGCTGTGGGCGGCGCCGGGGGCAGTAGCGTTGCGTGGCGCGACATCGCCAACAAGGAGCACGCCTATTCCTTTGGCGGTCCAGCCAACAGCGATCACGTGGCGTTGCGCGCCGCCAATCGAGTCGTGGTCGCCGAGACCAACGGAGGTGCCATCGCCGCCTTTCCGCCGCCGCACACCTTCTTCTGGGCGCGCGAGGTCGAGATCAATGTCGGCAACAACTGGTACCGGAAGGATGACGACTCGTCCTTCAGCTTCGGCATACGTCAGGGCGAGGCAGAGGTCGTCGAGCGATACCTGGCGAACTGGTCGCTCTACAGTGCGCCGCCCGGGTCCGAGCAGCACATGGCCGGGTACTTTTACCCGACGCTCGGGGAGGTATCTGCCGCGTTCGACAGCGCGCTCGCCTTCACCAACGGGGACGTCTACAGACCGCTGCCGGGGTATCAGGTGCTGGGCAGCCACTACCACACCGACCTGGGTCGGGATCTGATCGCGTCGGGCAGCCTCGACACGCGGTTGTCCGACTTCGAGGTGCTGCGCGCGGCCGGCATCAACATCGCGGGCCCGGTTGACCGACCGCGCGAGGCCACGCAGCTCGAGGAGCAGCACTGGTTGTTCGAGGGCGCCGAGCGTCACTCCGACGACGCCTTCATGGTGATGCCGGAGATGGAGAACTACAACCTCCTCGGCGGCCACTGGGACCTGCTGTTCTCGCACCCGGTCTACTACGTCGACGAGCGCGCCCCGGGTACGCCGCTGGTGACCGAGCACCCGGAGTACGGTCGGATGTACAACATCGGGACCGCCGAGGACATGATGGCCATGATCGAGGCGGAGGACATGCTCGTCTACATGCCCCACCCGCGCACCAAGGGCTCCACCGGATACCCGGACGCCGTCGCGGACACACCTCAGTTCCGCAACGACCGGTACCGCGGAGTGGGATGGCGGTGGGGGATGGGCTCCGACCTGTCCGAGATCCGGCTCTCGGAGGGCCGTGTGATCCCGTTGCTCGACGAAATGAACAACTGGATCGCCAACTCCGGGCTCCGGCCGAAGTATCTGCTGGCCATCACCGAGACCTACGACAAGGCCCCGGGCGACGACATCTACGCGAACGGCCCGGTGAGCTACCTGCGGATCGGCGATCTGCCGGAGCCGGGCGACTACGCGCCGGTCATCAACGCCTTGAACACCGGCAACTACTTCGTGACCTCCGGCGAGGTGCTCATTCCGTCCCATGCGTACGAGGGCTCGGGCGCCAGTGCCACGCTCACCGCGACCGTCGAGTGGACGTTCCCGCTCGATTTCGTCGAGCTCGTCTACGGCGACGGTGATAAGACCCAGACCCAGATGGTCTCGACCAGGGACCTGCCGCCCTTCGGCAGCCACACCTTCACCATTCCGTTCGACGCGACGGGGCAGGCCTGGGTCCGCTTCGCCGCCTGGGATTCGGCCGGCAACGGCGCCATGACGATGCCGGTCCGACTGGGGGAGTGAGGGCGGGAGTGAAAGGGCGGCTGCTGGCCGTCGGTGTGGGCGCTGCCGGGATGCTGATGCTGGCGATGCCCGCGCACGCCCATCACGGTGGTGGCGGGTCCGACCAGGCCGAGACACGCACGTTCGCAGCAACGGTCACCGCGCTGCAGTTCGTAAGTCCGCACGTCGTCCTCTTCTTCGATGTGACGACGGACGGCACCACGGAGCAGTGGTCGGGCTGGCTGAGGGCACCCGGCGCGCTCGCCAGGGCCGGATGGACCAGGCACACCCTGGAGCCTGGCGATCGGATCACGGTCCAGGGGCGGTCGGAGCGGGGGAGCCGTTTCCTCCAGATCCGGAAGCTCGTTGACGGGGATGGCCGGCCTATACCACTCTCCCGCTCCGCCCTCCACGGCGCTCTCCACTGCGTTCTCCACGGTGCTCTCCACGCCCTGATCAGGTCAGGAGCCAGGCTGGCGCGCCGCTCGGAGGCGCAGTCGGGCGCGGTCGGGGCTTCGCAAATCGCAGCCCATCGCAGATAATAGAGTCTTGATTTTTTCGTGGCTCCCCATCCAGGGGGGCTCCTGGTACGGAGAGGAATGATGCAAATTCGCCGTGTTCTCACACTGGCCGCCGCGGCGGTCGCGCTCGCCACCGCGCCGACCCTGGTCGCGCAGGACAATGACAAGATTGAGCAACGGGAGGCGCGGGACGTACAGGCGCTGCTCGAGATGGTCAATGGCACCGCCGCCGGGACAGAGCCGGCGCCCGCTGATTTCAGCGTGGAGTGGGAAGGCAATCACTTCATGAAGGCCGCTGGCGGGGGAGCCTACATCCCGTTCACCGTCGTCGTTGATGCCTCGCAGCTCGCCGCGCCCGAGGCGGCCCTCTACGTGCGCGCGGTCAGCAAGGCTGCGGCGGCCGAACCGCCAGCCGCAGACGCGTCGTACGCCTGGGACGACGTCAGCGTCGTGAGCCTCGCGGCTGACGGGAGGCTCTCGCGCGCGATGGTGCTCGAGCCCGGCGAATACGATCTCTTCATCGCCATGAAGGAACAGGGGCCGCTGGATCTGGTGGACCCCCTCGGGAATGCGATCCCCTCCGATGCCGCCAAGGCCGCCGTGTTGCGCCGGGACCTCACCGTACCCGATTTCGAAGGCACGGACCTCACCATGAGTTCCGTCCTGATCGGCACCATCGAGCCGCTGGCAGCGCCGCTGGATGAAGAGCAGCAACGGGAGAGGCCGTACACCTTCGGTCAGATGAGCGTCACGCCGGCAACCGATCTCAGGATCAAGACGAGCGCGGAGCTGCAGGCGCTGTTCTGGATCTATGGCGCCGGGGAACGAAACAGCAAGCCGGACGTGCAGATCGAGTACAGCTTCCATCGGCAGACGGCCGACGGCGAGGTCTACTTCAACAAGACGCCGCCGCAGGTGCTGAACAGCTCCACGCTGCCGCCGCAATTCGACGTCGCGACCGATCAGCTGCCGGGCATGCTCTTCGTGCCGCTCGCGAGTTTTCCGGTCGGGGAGTATCGGCTCGAGATCAAGTTGACCGATGCCATTTCGGGCAACGTCCTCACGCACAACGCGACCTTCATCGTCGAGGCCTGAGTTCCGCGCAGCGCGTCAGCGGATCACGGTGAGAGCCGCGATCCGCTGACGCCACTCGGCCGGGCCGGTGCTGTGAATCGACGTGCCCTCCGCGTCGACGGCAACGGTCACCGGCATGTGCTCCACGTCGAATTCGTGGATCGCCTCCATCCCTAGTTCGGGAAACGCCACCACGCGCGAGGAGCGGATCGCCCGCGAGACCAGATAGGCCGCGCCGCCAACCGCAATCAGATAGACCGCCTTGTGACGCCTGATCGCGTCGATGGCAACCGGTCCGCGCTCGGCCTTCCCGATCATGCCGAGCAACCCCATGCGCTCCAGCATCATGTCGGTGAACGCGTCCATGCGGGTCGAGGTTGTCGGACCCGCCGGACCCACCACCTCGTCCCGGACCGGATCGACCGGGCCGACGTAATAGATGAATCGGTTGGTGAAGTCGACACCCTCCGGCAATGGGGTCCCGCTGGCGACGAGATCGGCGATGCGCTTGTGGGCCGCGTCGCGACCCGTCAGCATCCTGCCCGAGAGCAGCAGTGTGTCTCCCGACTTCCAGCCGAGGATGTCCTCGCGGGTCACGGTGTTCAGGTCCACCCGCCTGGCGGTCGGCGCGGGCGTCCAGGCCACCTGCGGCCAGTCGTCTGGCGCCGGGACCGGGAGATGTGCCGGCCCGCTGCCGTCGAGCGTGAAGCGGGCGTGCCGGGTTGCCGCGCAGTTGGGGATGATCGCCACCGGCAGGGCGGCCGCGTGCGTGGGGTAATCAAGGATCTTCACGTCGAGCACGGTCGTGATGCCGCCGAGCCCCTGCGCCCCGATGCCCAGAGCGTTGACACGGTCGTAGATCTCGATCCGCAACTCCTCGATCCGGGTGGTAGGCTGCCGCGCCTTCAGCTCGTGCATGTCGATCGGATCCAGCAACGCCTCCTTGGCAAGCAGCATCGCCTTTTCCGCCGTGCCGCCGATGCCGACCCCCAGCATGCCTGGCGGGCACCAGCCCGCGCCCATCGCCGGAACCGCGTCGAGGACCCAGTCGACGACATCGTCCGCGGGGTTCAGCATCGCGAGCCTCGCCTTGTTTTCCGAGCCGAAGCCCTTCGCCGCCACCTTCACCTCGACCGCGTCCCCTGGCACCACCTGCATGTGGATCACCGCCGGCGTGTTGTCGCGCGTGTTGCTCCTGGCGCCCGCCGGGTCGGCCACGATCGACGCTCGCAGCAGGTTGTCGGGATGACGGTAGGCGCGTCGGACGGCCTCGTTCACCATGTCCTCGACGCTCATGTCGGCGTCCCACTGCACGCCCATGCCGATCTTGAGAAACACGACGACGATGCCCGTGTCCTGGCAGATGGGCCGGTGCCCTTCGGCACACATCCTGGAGTTGGCGAGGATCTGCGCGATCGCGTCGCGCGCGGCCGGCGATTGCTCTTTCTCGTACGCCGCGCCGAGCGCGGTGATGTAGTCGAGCGGATGGAAATAAGAAATGTGCTGCAGCGCATCACTGATGCTGCCGATGAAGTCGTCCTGACGAATAGTGGTTGGCACGTGCTGCTTCGTCTCTGTCCTTGCCTCTAACCCTGGCTCTAGTTCGGGGATCCGCCCGTTGCCCACCCAGCCCTGAGCCCGTCGCGGTCGACCTCGCGACCCCGCAGAAAGACCTGCGAGATCCGCCGGGTGTTGGTGATGTCGTCAAGAGGATTGGCGTCGAGCACGATGAAGTCGGCGCTCTTTCCGTCGGCCACCATGCCCAGATCGTCGAGCCCGAGGATCTGGGCGGAATTGCGAGTGGCGGCGACCAGCACCTGCGACGGTGTCATGCCGGCCGCGACCATGTTTTCGAGTTCGGCGTGCATGGTCCAGCCGACGAACTGGTCGCCTCTCTGGCCGCCGCCGTCGGTACCGACGCCGATCTTCACACCCGCCTCGGCGAGCAGCCGGACGCCCCGCGCCAGCCGTTCCCAGGCCTGGCGTTCCTGCTCCACGGTTTCCGGCGTCTGGCTGGCCAGCGTGTGCTGCAGTCGCGCGATCTGCGCCGGCGACACGGTCTCCTGGATCAGCGGATGCGGCGGGTCGAGCCACGGGGCCGACACGACGCGGCGCGGCCCGACCAGTGCCAGGAGGATCGCGGTGTCGGGATGCTGCTCGAACAGTGCGAGCAGTTCGTCGTCCACGTCGCTGATCATGTGCCCGAACACATCGATGCCGGCCCGCAGGAGCGCCTTGGCATCCTCGATCGCGGTGGCGTGCACGACGACTCGCATTCCCCGTGCGTGCGCCTCGTCCAGGATGGCGCCGTAGAGATCCGGCGTCAGTGTCTCGATCGTGCCGCCTCTGGTGTCCACCCACATCTTGACGAGCGGCACCTGCCGCTCCGCCAGTTCCTGCACGTCGGCGCGGGCGCCCTCGACGGTCGTGACCACGTAGGCCGAGTGGCGCATGTTGTCCGGGCTGATTTCGGCGAGCGGGGAAAGGCCCCGTCCCGCCGTGAGGAACCGTGCCGCATCGGGATCCGTGCCCTCGCGCAACTGGTCCCTGAGCTCGAACGGCAGCTCGCCGAAATCGCTTCCCATCGCCTGGCTGGCGGCGACGCCGAAGTAGGCGAACCGGTGCATGTGATCGAGGATGTTCTCCCTGGTGTAGTTCTGCGGCCCGAGCGTGAGGTCCTTCATGTACCCGATGTGGGAATGGGCGTCGATCAGGGCGGGTATGACCGTCTTGCCGGTCAGGTCCACGCGAATGGCGCCCGCCGGCGCATGTACGCCGCCCTGCTG
>JAQBVV010000096.1 GCA_027622905.1 Acidobacteriota bacterium | reverse complement strand
ATCCCGAACACGGTGGCGCAAGCGGTGGACGCCGCGGTGCACACGGGAGCGTGGATGATCAATGTCCACGCCTCTGGCGGGATGGCGATGATGGAGGCCGCCTCTCGGGCCAGCCGCGAAGCCGCGCAGCGACTGCGACAGACCCCACCCTTGCTGATTGCCGTCACCGTGCTCACGAGCATGGACGAGGCCGGTCTGCGCGACGGGGGGATCCAGCGCTCTCTACTCGATCATGTCGTCGCGCTGGCCCGCATGGCCCAGGCCGCCGGATTGGATGGCGTGATCGCATCCCCTGCGGAAACAGCAGCGATCCGAAAGGCGTGCGGCGACCGGTTCACGATCGTCACGCCTGGAATCCGAGGCGGGTCGGCAGGTCTCGAGCGAAACGACCAGGTGAGGACGATGGGGCCGGCGGAGGCGATTCAGGCAGGGGCGAGCTATATTGTGGTCGGGAGACCGATCATCGGCGCGCCCGATCCCCGCGCTGCTGCGGAGGCCATTGCCGTCGAACTGGGGCGCGAGGGGCACTAGATCCGAGCCCGAGCATGCGGGCCGCGCATCCAGCCTTCGATCCAAAAAGCGAGGGGCGGGCCTGAAAGCCCGCCCCCCACATTCCTCTTGACGGTCGCTACTTCGCCGTGAAGACGAAGTGGCCCCGTCGGTTTCGCTGCCAGCAGGCCTCGTTCTCCTGAGTGCACTGCGGGCTTTCTTCGCCCCGCGTCACGGGTAGTATCCGGTTAGCGGCAATCCCGAGACTGGCCAGGTAGTCTCTGACCGCAGCTGCACGGCGATCGCCCAGGGCGAGGTTGTACTCGTTGGTGCCCCGCGAATCCGCGTGGCCCTCAACGGTCACGCGTGTCGTCATCCAGCGACGCAGGAAGTTCGCGTTTGTCTGGAGGACCGCCCGGGCGTCATCCCGGATCGTCGACTGGTCGTAGTCGAAGAGCGCGTCCCCGAGGGGCATCTCGGCGTTCAGCTGGGCCAGCGTCTTCTGCTGGAAGATCTGGTCCTCCGTCAGCGGCGCTGGCGGTGGTGCGGGTGCCGGCGCCGGTGGTGGCGGTGGCGGTGGTGGAGGCGGAGGCGTCGCGGCCGGTGGCGGTGGCGCCGGCGGAGGCGGCGCAGGAGGCGGCGTTCTCCTCGAGCAACTCGCCATCACGACAATAATCAATAAGGCAACTGTGGTCAGCAGCGCCGAGCGGCGGAATTTCATGAGCAGATTCTCCTACGAATACTAGCGTTTCAAGCCCGCCAGAGCTTACGCTCGGCCGTGGCCCCGTGTCAATCCTATTACCCGCCGCACGGATCCGTGCGGCGCGAGCCCAGCGTGTGGCCCATCGCGCTGAGACGTTAGGCCGCAGCAGCTATGCGGGTCGGAGCCAAACGCCCTCGTTCAGGCTGCCCATCCTATACCCTTTCGGGTCGATGGTCACGTGCTGATATCCGATCGACCGTAAATCACGGTCGATCTGATCGCGCATCCCGGGCTCCAGCGCCCTGGATATCTCGTCGCGGCCGAACTCCAGTCTGGCCAGGTTGTCGTGGTGTCGAACACGGCACACTCGAAAACCCAGCGCTCGGAGCGCGGTCTCGGCCCGCTCGATCATCCGAAGCTTTTCGCCCGTCACCTCCGAGTGATACGGAATCCTCGAAGAGAGACAGGCCGAAGCCGGTTCATCCCACGTCGGCAACCCAGCCAGACGCGACAACTCGCGAATATCCGCTTTCGTCAGGTTCGACTCATCAAGTGGGCTGCGGACCCCGAACTCGCCGGCGGCCTTCCGACCCGGCCGGTAGTCGCCGCGGTCGTCGGCATTGCTTCCATCGCAGATCGATGCGATCCCGCGGGCGGCGGCCAGGCTGGACAACACGCCATACAGTTCGTTCTTGCAGTAGTAGCAGCGATTGATGGGGTTGGCGCGGTACTCCGGCTGCTCCATCTCGCCGGTGCGGACGAACTCATGGTGCAGGCCGCATTCGCGGGCGACGCGAACGGCCAGCTGGCGATGGTGGTCAGGGTAACTGGGACTCTCTGCCGTCACACACAGGGCAGCGGAGCCGAGCACCTGGGTGGCTTCCCACGCAAGATAGGCGCTGTCTACCCCGCCGCTGAAGGCCACGACGACCGAATCGAACGAGGCGATCAGATCGTGCAGGCACTGCCGCCGGGCAGCCAGGGCAGTGTTCCGCTCCTCAGCGTTCACTCATCCTCGGTATCGTCGTCCGGTTTGTCGTCCTCGGGGTCTTCGTCGTCCTCGTCGTCAGCGAAGTCGAGTTCGTCGGCGCTCAGCAGCACCAGGTTCCTGCCGCACTCCGGACAGCTCAGCGTATCGCCTTGTTCGACGTCCTCCGTGTCAACGTCGTCGAATTCACAGTCTGGGCAGGTCGCCATTCGCGCTCCACGCTAGGTTGTTGCCGCGCACCAGCACGTTCGGCAAAGGTCGAATTATAGCGCGAGAGCCACGCACCGGTCGCAGGCGCAACCGGCCACGGACACACCAGACCACAACGTGCCGACCGACGTCACAGATCGAAGTGGCGCTACCGAGTAAGAAGTGGCGCGACCGAGTAAGGGGTCAGGCAGGATGTGTCAGGCGGGATCTTCGGCCGCGTGACCGCACAGGTAGGCACGAGCCCTCCGAGCCGATCGCCTGTCGCGGCGCGACGTCGTCTGCCGTGACCGCGCCGTGCATCGCTGCGGGTTGCTAGTCGGTGGCTGTTGCCGACCGGGGAGGCATCGGATAGCATTTGTGGCTGGGCGGCACGATAAATAGAATCCACTCTAGTAGTTACGAGGAGGAGCACCACGTGATCGAGGTCCAGCACCTCACCAGACGTTACGGGCCGACAACAGCCGTCGACGACGTCAGTTTCCGCGTGGAGTCCGGGGAGGTCCTCGGATTCCTGGGACCGAACGGCGCCGGAAAGACGACGACGATGCGCGTGCTCACCGGCTACATGCCGGCGTCCGACGGCAAGGCGATCGTCGCAGGGTACGACGTGTCGGAGCATCCCCTGGAGGCGAAGCGCCGCACCGGGTATCTTCCGGAAACGCCTCCGCTGTATCCGGAAATGACCGTCCGCGACTACCTGACCTTTGTCGCCCGGATCAAAGGCGTGCCTCGCTCTGAGCGGAAAACACGCGTGAACGCGGCCATGGACCGCACCCGGGTCATGGACATGGCCGATCGACATTGCGCAAAGCTCTCGAAGGGCTACAAGCAGCGTGTGGGGCTCGCCCAGGCGCTGATGCACAACCCGGAAGTGCTGATCCTCGACGAGCCGACCGCCGGGCTTGATCCGAAGCAGATCATCGAAACACGCAAGCTGATCACGGAGCTTGGCGGCGATCACACGATCATTCTGAGCACGCACATCCTTCCGGAGGTCAGCCAGACCTGCCAGCGGATCGTCATCATCAACAAGGGGCGCGTCGTGGCCGTCGACACGCCAGAGAATCTGATGTCGCGACTCGGCGGGTCGGAAACGCTGTACATCCAGATCGACGCGTCCGGCTCCGACGCGACAGCGACGCTGGAAGCCATCCCGGGTATCACGAAAGTGGCGCCAGCCGACGTTCGCGGCAGTCTGGCGGGGTTCGAGGTCAGCAGCGAGATGGGACACGACGTGCGACGCGAGCTTGCGGCCGCCGTTGTCGGACGGGGCTGGGGCCTGCTGGAACTTCGGCCGCTACGGATGAGCCTCGAGGAGATATTCCTGCATCTCACGACGGAAGACACGGCCGCCGCGGACACCCCGGAACAGACGTCGATGGGTGCGCCGCCGGAGCCAGCGACGCTGCCCGAGGAGGCCACCCATGGGTAACACCCTGGCCATCGCCCACAAGGAGATCAAGAGCTACTTCGCATCGCCGGTGGCGTATGTCGTGATCGGGTTTTCGGCGATCCTGTTCGGCTGGTTCTTCATCAACCTGCTGTACTACTTCGACCGGGCGTCGATGCAGGCCGGAGGTGGTTTCGGCGGCCCCCAGACGGTGAACGTCAACGAGATGCTGATTTCGCCGCTCTTCATGAACGTCAGCGTCATCCTGCTGTTCACGCTTCCTCTCATCACGATGCGGACCTACGCCGAGGAGAAGCGCTCCGGCACCATCGAGCTGCTCCTGACGTCGCCGCTGACCGACGTCCAGATCGTGATCGGCAAGTTCCTCGGCTGTCTCGTGCTCTACGGCGCGATGCTGGCGATCACCCTCGTGCACATGGGGTTCCTCTTCGCGTTCGGGAACCCGGAGTGGCGTCCCATCGCCGCCGGGTACCTCGGCCTGATACTGATGGGCGGGTGCTTCCTCTCGCTGGGACTCTTCATCTCGAGTCTGACCCGCAACCAGATCGTCGCGGGCATGGTCACGTTCGCCGTGTTCCTGCTGTTCTGGGTGATCAACTGGATCGCATCGTTCACGGGTCCGACCATGCAGACCGTGCTGAACTACCTGTCGATCACCGAGCATCTCAATGACTTCGCCAGGGGCGTGATCGACACGAGCCACCTGGTCTACTACGTATCCTTCATCGCGTTCAGCCTGTTCTTGACCGTGCGGTCGGTCGACAGCGAACGCTGGCGCGGGTAGACACCATGCTGTATCGCATCCTCAGCTTCCTCGGATGGGTTGGCACGGCGCTGGTCTTCGGCGCGGTTGCCGTTCGTCTCATGAGACCGGAATGGGACCAGTACGCCACGTGGAGCGCGTGGGCAGGTCTTGCCCTCGTGGTCGTGTACACGCTCGGACAATGGCGAGACGTGGTGGCGTACTTTCGACAGCGCCAGGCGCGCTATAGCGCTGTCGCCGCGGTCGGCGTGATCGTCGCGCTGGCGATCGTGGTCGCCGTCAACTACCTGGGCGTCCGGCAGAACAAACGCTGGGACCTGACGGCCAGCCAGCAGAACAGCCTCTCAGACCAAAGTGTCCGCATCCTGGAGAGCCTCGTCGAGCCGGTCACGTTCACCGTCTTCGATCGCCAGACCGACCTGGAGCGGTTCCGCACCCGCCTCAACGAGTACGCCTATCACTCCGACCAGGTCTCGGTCGAGTACATCGATCCCGACACGCGCCCGATCGTCGCCCGGGAGTTCGACATCCAGGCCTACGGCACCGTCGTGGTGGACTACATGGGTCGGCGCGAACGCGTGACCTCCGATTCCGAGCAGGATCTGACCAACGCACTGATCAAGGCCATGTCCTCGACCGAGCGCCGTGTCTACGTGTTGCAGGGTCACGGTGAGAAGGCACTGGACAACACCGATCGGGACGGCTACAGCGCCGTCACCGAATCACTGCGACGGGATAACTACACGGTCGAGCCACTCGTGCTCGCGCAATTGAGTGATGTCCCGGCCGACGCCACCGTCGTCCTCATCGCCGGCCCGACGACCGACGTCCTTCCCGCGGAAGCCGAGGCTCTCCGGCGCTATCTGGACCGCGCTGGAAAATTGATGGTGCTGCTCGACCCGCCTGTCGGGCCTCAGGCGGCGGCGCTTCCCAACCTTGAGTCGCTCGTCAGGGAGTGGGGCATCGACCCTGGCAGCAACGTGGTCGTCGACGTCAGCGGCGCGACCAACGAACCGAGCATCGCCGTGGCGGCGAGCTACCCGGCACACGCCATCACTGACCGCTTCGCGACGCTCACGATATATCCCCTGGCGCGCGCCGTGGAACCGATCGAGGGGGGCGCCAACGGGCGCCTGGCACAGGCGATCGTCGAGACCAGCCCCCAGAGCTGGGCCGAGACGGATCTGGCCTCGCTGACCAGCGACGCCGGCGTCACCATGGACGAGACCAGCGGCGACAGGCCCGGCCCGATCCCGCTCGGGGCAGCCGTCTCAACTCAACTCGCTGCGCCGACCGACGACCAGGGCACCGAGCCTGATCCTGACGCGCCGACTCCGGAGACACGGATGGTGGTCTTCGGTGATTCCGACTTCGCGAGCAACGCGTACGGGGGAGTCCCCGGCAATCTGAATCTCTTCGCCAACGCCGTCAGCTGGCTCGCGCAACAGGAGAACCTGATCGCGATTCGCCCGGTCGAACCGGAAGATCGCCGTGTCACGATGACGCCGCGACAGCAGACGCTGGCCATGGCCACCTCCGTCTTCTTCCTGCCCGCGCTCGTCTTCGGGGCGGGTATCTTCACCTGGTGGAGACGGCGCTAGTGGCCTGCCCCGCCCGAAAGGCGCTTTAGCTATGACAAGGACAGGCCACTAGATGGGTGGGCTCAGGTCGACGATCGTCCTGCTGGTCGTGCTGGCCGGCCTCGGGGGCTATATCTACTTCGTCGACGCGAACAGGGATCCGATGGCGCTCGACGCCAAGCCACGAGCCTTTGTCGACCTGTCGGCGGACCAGATCGAGGAGTTGCAGTTCCGCAGCGATAGCGGCGAGGCATCGCACGTGCGCCGCGTTGGCGACGACTGGCAACTCGTCGAACCGAGCACTGCGGACGCGGATACCGGGGTCATCGGCACGGTCACCAGCAACCTCGCATCGCTCGAAGTCCAGCGAGTCGTCGACGAGCAGCCGACTGATCTGTCCCAGTACGGCCTCGACCCGGCACGTATCGACGTCGCGTTCCGTTTGGAGGGTGAGGAAGACTTCGCACACCTGCTCGTCGGCGAGCAGACACCGACAGGCGGCGACGTGTTCGCCCGCCGGCCCGATGAAACACGAGTGTTCCTGATCTCATCCTTCCTTGATTCCATCTTCAACAAGACAGCATTCGACCTGCGCGACAAGGCTGTCTTGAAGTTCGATCGAGATACAGCAGACGGGGTCGAGCTCGTGGGCGACTCGATTCGCCTCCGGTTTGCCAAGGAGGGCACCGCCTGGCGCATCGCCCAGCCAATTTCCGCTCGGGCCGACTACGCTGCCGTGGAAGGTCTGATCACGAGTCTGTCCTCGACGAACATGCAACGGATCGTCGTTCAGGACGCGAGCGACCTGCGTGAATACGGCCTCGATCGACCCGCGATGACGGCAACCGTGTCGGGCGGAGACTCGAGCGCGACTCTGCTCATCGGCACCCAGGACGAGGAAACCGGAGGACGGTTTGCGCAAGATGCCGGCCGACCGGAAGTCTTCGCGGTGGACGAGAGTCTGCTCGCGGACCTCTCGAAGGGCGTATCTGAGTACCGTCGCAAGGATATCTTTGACGCCCGGACCTTCACCGCCACGCGCGTCGAAACACGCCGCGGGGACGAGACGCTCACGCTGGAACGAGCCAGCACAGACAGTGATGCAGCCTGGCGAGACGCCTCGGGCCAGGAGGTCGACGATACCGTCGTGGACGGTCTGATGATGAAACTGTCCGCCCTGCGGGCCGATGGCTTCGAGGAGACGCCGGGAACCGCGGCAGCAACGCCCGCGCTCACCGTCACGGTCGGTTTCGGCAGCGACCAGACGGAATCGGTCACGTTTGTCCGGTCGGCAATCGACGTCTTTGCCGCGCGATCCGACGAGCCAGGCGCTGCCCGGATCAACCCGACGCTCTTCGACGAAGCGCTGATGGCGGTTGACGCGCTGCAATGACATGACCTTTCGGCCGGGCATCCACCTCCTGGTTGTACTGGCCATGACCTTCGCCGGCTGCGCAAAGCAGCCGGTCGCGACCACGCCTCCCCCCGATCCGCTCCAGTTGCTCGCGCACGACATCACCGCTGCGACCGCACTGCCTGGTGTGCGCCGCGCGGCATGGGGCATCGTGGTGCAGTCCCTCGACCGTGATGAACGCCTCTTCGCGCTCAATCCGGGCACGCTGCTCGTTCCGGCGTCGGTCGCGAAGCTCGTGAGCCTGGCAGGGGCCGTCGATGCGGTCGGGTGGAACTTCAGATTCGAGACGGAGGTTCGCGCCGCGGGCCCCATCGTCGACGGCACACTTGACGGCGATCTGATCGTCGTCGGTTCGGGCGACCCCTCGATCGGGGGTCGCGCCGGCCAGGCACTGTCGGTCTGGGTAGACGCCCTCAAGGCGATCGGTCTGAAACGCATCGAGGGTCGGATCGTCGGCGACGACAATGCCGGCGAGGAACCGCGCCCCCAGCTCGCCTGGGCGTGGGACGATCTCGGCTACACGACCGGCGCGCTCTGGGGCGCGCTCAATCTCCGGGAAAACCGCATGACCGTCGCCATCACCCCGGCAGTGTCGCTGAACGACCGGCCGACGATCAGCGTCGGCCCCGCCGAGTCGTTCCGTCTTCTCCGCAACAGAACCACCACGGGTACCACGGACTCGTCGCTGCTGATCTGGCCGGAGCAACGTCCCGGCGAACCGTTCCTGACGATCGCGGGCTCGGTTCCAGCGGGTGCGCCTCCAGCTGAACTCCTGGTCTCGGCCGGCAACCCCACGCTCTGGTTCGCCAGCGGGCTGCGTCACGCGCTCGTCGAGGGCGGCATCGACATCACCGGCGACGCGTTCGATATTGACGACCTGACCGCAAATCCGGAGTGGGCAACGTCGACCGTGCTGTACACGCATCAGTCGCCGACGCTCGCCGAGATCGCGCAGCCACTGCTGAGGGACAGCATCAACCTCTATGGCGAGGCCGTCCTGAAGCTCAACGCCGATCGCGACGGCCTTCCGACCAACGACGCGGCGCTGGAGGGCTTGCGCACCCGTCTGACGACCTGGGGCATCCCGACCGACGCCTGGCAGCTCATCGATGGCTCCGGACTCTCTCGACGAAACGCGATCGCTCCCGAAACCTTGGTCGCAGTGTTGCGGCGGATGTACGACCCCGCGTGGACATCGCCCTGGATATCGGGACTGCCTGTTGCCGGCCGCGACGGCACGCTGGCCAACAGGATGCGAGGCACGCCCGCCGAGGACAACCTGCGCGCCAAGACGGGCACGATGTCAAACATCCGCTCGCTGGCTGGCTACGTTCGGACGCTGGATGGCGAAGTCCTCGCGTTCGTCCTTCTCGCGGACGGCTTCGAGGGCTCGGGTCGCGAGGCCACGGAGGCGATCGATCGCATCGCGGCGAGATTGGCCGGCTTCAGCCGCGTCGCGGAGTGAGTTCCACCCGATCGACGGCTATCGGCTCAACAACGGGTCGGTCAGGCCCTGCTGCGCGAACCCGGCCGCGCGCAGGACACAGCTGTCGCACCGCCCACACGGACGGCCGCCGGACGTGGGATCGTAGCAACTGTGCGTCAGGCCATAGTCGAGCCCGAGGGCGCATCCCTGTTGAATGATGTCGGCCTTGCTCAGGTGCTGTAGCGGTGCGTGCACGCGAACCTTCGCGCCGGCAACACCGTCGGCGGTGGCCAGTATCGCCAGCTGCTCGAAGGCCGCGATGAATTCCGGCCGACAGTCAGGATAGCCAGAGTAGTCCAGCGCATTCACGCCGATGAAGATGTCGCGGATGCCCAGCGACTCAGCCCAGGCCAGCGCGAGGGACAGGAACACGGTGTTTCGTGCCGGTACATAAGTCGAGGGGATGTCGCCACCGTCGAGCGCGCGGTCCTTGGGAACCGGTCGATCGCTGGTCAGCGACGACCCGCCAAACAGCGAGAGGTCGGCGTCAAACTCGATGTGCCGCTCCACGCCGAGCGCGGCGGCGACCGCACGAGCCGCCACAAGTTCCTGCGCGTGTCGCTGTCCGTAGCGGACCGTCAGCGCGAAGAGGCGGTAACCCTCCGCGCGCGCGAGTGCCGCCGCCGTATACGAATCCAGTCCTCCGCTCAGCAACACCACCGCGTCTGGCATCTGTCATTCCGTTCAGCGACGTATCAGCGAGCCGGTTTTCGCCCCGGTTGGCTCATCGCGGCGCGGCACGCAGGCGCGCGTGCCGTCACACGCCGCGGGTACGAGGATCCCAAATATATTTGTGCAGCTGGACCTGCACGCGCGCGTCCAGCCGATCCGCGAGCACCCACTCCGACAGGCTCCGCAGGTCCATCACATCGTGCACCGGCGACAGATGGACTGCCGCAACGCGCGCGGTGAGGTCGTGTCGCCCGATCACGTTCCGCGCGTACTCGTAATCCTCGCGATCCTTCACGACGAACTTCACTTCGTCGTGTGGCCGAAGGCGATCGAGATTGCTCCACTCCGTGCGGTCTGCCTCCCCGCTGCCAGGGCATTTCACATCCAGGATCGTGACCACGGGCGCCGGCACATCGGCGGTGCTGACGTGGCCCCCCGTCTCCAGCAGCACGGTGCGGCCCCGATCGAGTAACGACTGCATGAGTGGGTACACGTCTTTCTGCCGCAGCGGCTCCCCACCGGTCACCTCGACCAGCTGACAGTGCCGACGTTCCACCTCGGCGAGGACATCATCCAGCGACTGCTTGTGCCCCTGGTGAAACGCGTACTCGGTGTCGCACCAGGAGCAACGCAGGTCGCAGCCCGACAGACGCACGAACACGCACGGGCGACCGGCGAATGTGGACTCTCCCTGGATGGAATAGAAGATCTCGTTGATGGTGAGCACGGGCTTACATCCGCCGACGCGAACGTTCAGCGGTCTCGAGTGTGGCGGTCACGGTCGCACGGTCACTCTCCTGATCACATCGTTGACGGCGAGCGTCCTCGCGACGTCCATTCCGGACACGACCTGACCGAACACCGTGAAATCCGCATCCAGGGCCGGTTGCGGTCCGAAGGAGATGTACATCTGGCTGTCCGCCCTGGTCGGATCGCCAGGATGGGCGAGCGCAACGGAGCCAAGACGGTGCTTGTGCTCTGGGCTTACCTCGGACACGCCGATCGGATTCCCGCTTCCCACCGAGCCCCACGTGGCACGACGCGTCATGTCGCGCGTTTGTGGATCGCCGAACTGCACGACGAATCCGGGCTCCACGCGGTGAACGCGCAGTCCGTTGTAGAACCGCCTGTTGATCAACTCCACGATATGCTCGACGCTTTGCGGTGCCTCGTCGGGAAACGTCTCGATCTCGATCGTGCCCTTGGCCGTCTCGACGACCAGCACCGGCGGTCCGGTGGGTTCTTCCACGGCGGGCTCCGGCGAGGCCCCTGCCGCCACTGGATCGCCCTCTGCACTGTCCATGGAGACACTTTCGGCCGCATCGGCCACGATCGGATCCTCGACCGTCGCCTCCGGGGGGGCTGGCGAGCACCCGAAAAGCACGAGCACCAGCACAGCGATCGGGCCGCTGCGCATCCCGCCGGCAGCCACCTGCATCATCCCGCTTGTTCGCCTCATGCTGTCCTCCGTTTCGCTGGCTTCCGCTGAGCCGTGCTCGCCCTTCTCGCGCGCTTCGTACCCTGAACCCCAATTCTTGGGCATTCTGCCTGAATGACGCAATCCCCGCATCGAGGATGTACCGGCCGACACACGTTCTGGCCCCAGGTCACCATATACAGGTTGATGTAGGGCCACCATCGGCGATCGGTGGCGCGATACAGCGCTTGCTCTGTCTCATCCGGCAACGCCGTCTTCACCCATCCGAGTCGATTGGAGATCCGATGCACGTGCGTATCCACGCAGATGTTCTCGAGACTGCGGAAACCGAGGATCATCACCAGATTCGCCGTTTTTCGACCGACCCCCGGCAGCATCACGAGATCGCTCATGGTCGACGGCACCTTGCCAGCCCAGCGCGTCACGAGCGTCTCGCAGCAGGCCTTCACGTATCGAGCCTTGTGGCGATAGAAGCTCACCGGATAGATCAACCGCTCGATGTCGTTCACCGGCAACGAGGCCAGCGCCTTTGGCGTCCTGGCGACCTTGAAGAGCCTCGTCGACGCCGCATGGGTCGTGGCATCCTGGGTCCGCGCCGACAGAATCGTCGCGATCAGAATCTGAAATGGATCCTCCGCCTGATCGTTCGAGATCTTCTCGACGGCGGGCAGCTCCAGACCCGTGATCGCCGAGGACAGCGCCCGCATGACGCGCTCAATCTTGCGGGGCGCCGGATTCCGGCGGGAGGGCGTGCGAGCTACGGGGGGCATGCGTCGCGCACGGTTCGTCACGACACGGGCGTGAGGGGCGCCTGATCACCGAGCACCGCGATGACGTTGCTCACGGCGAGGTCTGCCATCGCTGTTCGGGTGTCGGTCGTGGCGCTGCCAAGATGGGGAGCCAGCACCACGTTCTCGAGCGCGAGCAACTCGGGATGCACCACAGGCTCTCGCTCGTAGACATCCAGAGCCGCGCCAGCGATCAAGCGACTGCGCAGCGCCCACGCCAGCGCCTCTTCGTCGACCACGGGTCCTCTCGTGGTGTTGATGAGATACGCCGACCGCTTCATACGCGCAAGCTCAGGCTGTCCGATCAGGTGGCGTGTCTCCGGCGTCAGCGGCACGTGCAACGACACGATGTCCGATGTGGCCAGGAGCCGGTCCAGCGGCATGCCGTCGCCGGACCGGGAGGTATGCGCAACGGTCATCCCGAAGGCCGAGGCTCGCGCCGCGACCGCCTTCCCGATCCGTCCGAGTCCGACGATCCCGAGCTGTCGGCCGCGAAGCTGCATGCCGAGGAGTTGATCGAATGCCCATCCCTGCCACCCGGCGCGGCGAACCAGGCGCTCGCCCTCTCCCAGGCGTCGGGTAACGGCGAGAATCAGCGCCAACGTGAAATCGGCCGTTGCGTCGGTCAGCACGTCCGGGGTATTGGTCACGACGATGCCTCGCTCGCCCGCAGCGGCCACGTCGATGTTGTTGTAGCCGACCGCAACATTGGCGATGATCCGCAGCGACGTACCAGCCTCGATGACGGGCCGGTCGACCACGTCGGTGACCATCGACAGGAGCGCCTGCTTGCCCGCGACCCGCGTCACGATCTCGTCGTGCGACAGCCCACCGCCGCCCTCCGCTCGGTCCACGTCACATGCCGCGCTGAGGCGCTGCATGACCGAGGAGGGCAACGCGCGAGTGACCAGAACCCGAGGCTTCACGATCTTGGTGCTCGCTCCCAGCTAGAGCGCTTTTCGTTTCGGTCTAGTACCCCGACGCAGTGGTTTTGATGGGTTCACGCCGCGA
>JAQBVV010000095.1 GCA_027622905.1 Acidobacteriota bacterium | reverse complement strand
CCCGGTGGGATGCATCGGTGGCCACGACGAGCAAGTTATTCCTGCCCGGGTCCTAAGTATTTCGGTCCGCGGCTTTCGAAGCATGGGAGGACAGATCATGCGCCTGATAGCACTCGTTTCGGCGGCCTTCGTTCTGTTGGCGTCCGGGCCTGCATTCGCCCAGGAATGGATCGAGTACGCCAGCCAGGAAGATTTTTTCACGGTCAATTTCCCGGTCGAACCCACGGTGCGGGAGATCACCTTCCCGACCGAGTACCGCGCCACGTTGCCGGCGCGTGTCTACAGCGCGGAAAACGGCCGGAGCCGCTACTCCGTGACGGTGGTCGACTATACCGACATCCAGGCAGTCCACGCGAGACGGCTGGAGGGTTGCGACGGCGCCTCCCGCACGGAAGCGAATCTGTGCACGAACCCCTGGGTCGGCGAACTGCGGGGCGCGCTCGACTATGCGGTGGCGGAGTTCCTGCAACGGGACGCCAAGGTGACGGACTACTCGTACTACAACGCCGAGCGGGTCGAGGGACGTCGGTTACAGATCACCAACGCTGATCGCTCACGCACGTTTGCCGCAATTCACATGCATGAGAACCGTCTCTACATCTTCGAGGGCACCGTGCCGCAGGGGGCACCGCCGCCGGGTCTGTTTCAGCAATCGCTGGGATTCATCGACGAGGAGGGCATCAGGGTCCGCTACGAGAGCCCCTACGCCAACTTGTATCCGGCGCCTCCCCGTGTGCAGTACGGCCAGGAGAGCGACGCGCCGGATCTGACAGGTATGCAGATGGGCGAGACCCGCCACTTCACCGAGGGTCCGTTCGCGGGGCAGACCTGGGGAGTGGATGGTTCGGGCGGGCCGTATCGTGTGGAAGAGGGGTCGGCCACGCCTTCGCAGGGGGCCCCGTAGTCCACTAGCTCTCGCGCGCGTGCCCGGACGCGACCAGGTCGTCGATCTCCGGAGCCGTGAAACCGGCTTCGAGCAACACCTCGCGTGTGTGCTCCCCGAGCAGCGGAGCACCAGAGCCGTTCGGCCCCGATCCTGCCGACAGTTTCACGGGGCTTCCGAGCGACCTGACTCGCCCGAGGCGGGCGTGCGAGACCTCGACGACCATGTCGCGCGCGCGCGTCTGCGGGTGTTCCAGCATCTCACCGATCGAGGCAACGGGCCCGGCAGGGACGCCTTCCGCTTCCAGCATGGCCAGCCACTCGCGTGACGTTCGCACTGCGAAGAGCGGCGTGAGTTCGTCAATGAGCTCGGTCAGGTGCTCGATTCGGCCGGCGTTGGTCGCAAACCGTGAATCCTCGCCGAGCTGCGGGGCGCCGATCGCGCGCACCAGACCCATCCACGTCGACTCGTTCGAGGCGCCGACATTTACCCAGCCATCGGACGTGGGAAATGCCTGATACGGCGCGGCGAGCGGGTGCGCGGTGCCCATCGGCCCTGGCGACCGGCCCGATGCCAGGGCGATCGCGCTCTGCCAGAACGTGTGCGTGATGCCAGCCTCCAGCAGCGAGGTGTCGACGCGTTGCCCGACGCCGGTCCGTTCCCGCTCGAAGAGCGCAGACACCACACCGAAGGCGGCCAGGATCCCCGCGGTGATGTCGGTCACCGGCGCGCCGACCTTGACCGGTGCTCGACCGGCCCCCTCGCCGGTGATGCTCATCAGGCCGGAGTATCCCTGTGCAATGAGGTCGAAGCCGCCCTGGTTGGCAAACGGTCCCGTCCGGCCGAACCCGGTGATCTGGCAGTAGACCAGTCGCGGATTTGCCGCCGACAAGGCGTCCCAGCCGAGTCCGAACCGCTCCATGGTGCCCAGGCGGAAATTCTCGATGACCACATCGGCACTCATCAGCAGGCGGCGGACAGCCTCGATGCCGGCGGCAGCGCGCAGATCGAGCGCGACGCCGCGCTTGCCTCGGTTGAGCATCATGAACGCTGCAGATTCACCGTCGACGTCGGGAGGGACGAACCCTCTGGTGCCGTCGCCACCGGGCAGTCTTTCGACCTTCGCAACGTCCGCGCCCATGTCGGCGAGCATCAGACCGCACACAGGTCCGGCCATGATGTGAGCCAGCTCGACCACACGCACTCCGGTCAACGCACCAGCCATCGCTTCTCCCTCACCCCGTGGCGTCTGCGACCGCCCGGACCGTCCGGACCCCCGCGTCGAGCCAGCCACGCTCTTCGGTCATTCATCGGTAGAACCACTCCACCAGCGCCATCGGTACGATCGGGACGTAGGTGACCATCGCGAGCACCGCCACGAGCACCGCGACGAAATAGACGTTGGCCTTGCTGACCTTCCAGATGTCGGCTTCCGCCACGGAACACGCGGTCACCAGCACCGACGCCACCGGCGGCGTCTGCTGCCCGATGCCGAGGTTGAGCGTCACGATCAGCCCAAAGTGTACGGGATCGATGCCGGCGGCCCGCACCAGCGGCATCACGATCGGTACGACCAGAATGATCGCCGCGGCGGAGTGCAGGAAGAGGCCGATCACCAGGAAGAAGACGTTCAGCAGCAGCAGAATGGCCCACCGGTCGGTCGTGAGTTCGGTGATGCCCGACGCGATGGCTTGCGGGACGCGCATCTCGGTGAGGTAGTCGCCGAGCAATGCCGACGCCGCCACCAGGAGCATCACCACCGCGGTCTGACGGCCACCGTCGAGCATGGCTGTCTTGAGGCGTGACGCGTCGAGCTCGCCGTACGCGAGGACGCCGATGGCGATGGCGGCGACCACGGCGAGGCCGGCCCCCTCCGTCGCGGTGACCCACCCCGAGAAGATGCCGCCGAGGATGATCACCGGCAGCAACAGCGCCCAACCCGCCTCCTTGAGCGTCAGCCACACCCGCCGTGTCTGAAACGCCTGCTCCCTGGGGAAGTCGTATCGGCGGGCGAGCCCGTAGGCCACGAGCATCAGCAGTGCCGCGCCGATGATGCCCGGCACGATCCCCGCCACGAACAGTTCCACGATCGACGAACCCGACATCACGCCGTAGAGAATCATCGGGATCGAGGGAGGAATGATCACGGCGAGCGTCGCCGACGATGACGTGACGGCCGCCGCGAACTCTCGCGAATACCCCTTCTCTTTCATCGCGGGAATCAGGATCGAGCCCAGGGCGGCGACGTCCGCCACGGCAGAGCCGCTGATCTCGGCGAAAAACAGCGACGCGCAGATCGTGACCATCGACAGGCCACCCCGGACGAAGCCCACCAGCGACGACGCGAACGCGATGAGCCGCCGACTGATGCCGGACGCGTTCATGATCGCCCCGGCCAGGATGAAGAGGGGAATCGCGATCAGCGGGAAGGCCGTCGCGCCGCTGTACATGACGAGCGCGGCGTTGGGCAGCGAGCCCACTCCACCCGGCCCGACGACCATGGCCACCACCGCCGACACTCCGAGTGCCACTGCGATCGGGACATTGATGAGGATCAGTGCCAGCAGCAGGAGTCCGATGGCCAGGACGCTCATGCGTTCGTCGGTGCCTCGTCAGGGTCCGCGCTCGTCACCCCCGACAGCACATCCGGCAGTGACAGAAGCTGCGCGGCAATGCAGAGGGCGGCGCCGAGTGGAATCACCGACTGCGCCAGCGACATCGGCACAGCCGGGAGCGACACGAGCGTGGTGCCGCCGAGCACCGAGACCACGCGCACGCCTGCCCACGCGAGGGCAACGAAGAAGCCCGTCACGCAGGCTTCGCCGATGAGCACCGCCGCCAGACGCCACCGTCCGCGCATGCGGTCGACGATGGTCGGCATGCCGATGTGGGCACGGTGCAGGCCAGCCAGCGCCGCGCCGTAATAGGTGAGCCAGGCGAGAAGGATGGAGGCGACCTCGTCGTACCACACCAGGGACGCGCCAGCTTTGCGGAAGCCGACCCCCACGACGACGACCACCGCCAGCGTCGCCATGAGCAGCAGGACGGCGAACTCGAGGAACGCCCGGAGCCGAGCGCGGGCGGACGCGAGAGCCCTGTTCATGGCGGTGATGCGATCAGCGGGATCCCGCGGCAGCGGCGCGGGCAAGCAGTGCGGGCCCGCCCGAGACGACCTCGCCGAACTCGTCATAGACCGCCGCGCTGGCGTCAAGGAACGGTCTCTGCTCCGGCGCGTTGACCTCGACGCCGCTTGCCCGAATCTGGTCGATCAGCTCCGAGTCGAGCCGCTCGGCCGTCTCGTAGACGAACGCCTGCGTCGCGCGTGCCTCGTTTTCGAGAATCATCCGCACGTCGCCTGGAAGCGCGTCCCACTGTGCCGGAGAGGTGACGACGAAGGCCGGCGTGTAGACGTGACCGGTGAGCGACAGATATTCCTGCACCTCGTAGAGCCGTGATCCCCATATGTGCGGCAGGGGGTTCTCCTGGCCGTCGATGACGCCGGTTTGCAGGCCGATGAAGACCTCGGAGAACGCCATCGGCGTCGGGTTGGCTCCCAGCACCTGGAACAGCTTCACGCGCCAGACGCCGCTCGGCGTGCGCAGCTTGACGCCTGCCAGATCGGCTGGCGTCTCGATCGGGCGGACGTTGTTGGTGACGTGGCGATATCCGTTCTCCCAGACGGCGATGATCCTGTAGCCGGCGGCCTCCGACAGCGGCGCGAGCTCCGGCCAGACGACGTCGTCCTCGATCGCACGCATATGCGCGCGGTCTCGCACCAGATACGGCATCTCGAACAGACCGAATGCATCGATCTGCGACGACAGGATGCTCGACGGCAGGGCGAAGTCCACCGTGCCGAGCCTGATCTTCTGAAGCAGCACATCGTCGCCGCCGAGCTGGCTCGACCCGTAGGTGACGACCTCCCAGCCGTCGGGAAGCCGCGGGTTGGCCCTCCGCGCGAACTCGTCGGCCGCCAGCGCGAAGAGCGATCCGGGCTCTCCGACATGGCCGAACTTCAGCTCACGAGGCGTCGTCGCATCCGGTGTGCTGCACCCGTACAGCGACATCGCGACGGCAAGCATTAGCGCCGCTGTGGTCCGCGTCGACGTCATGTCATGCACGTCATATCCTTTCAGATGCGGTCGGCGTCCTGGCACGACCTCGTGGCGTCATGCGTCGTGTCCGCGGACCCGGCCGGAGCAGCACGTCGTGCCCCCAGGGTCGACAGGCACACGTCACACGGAGTCTAGCAGTCCACGCGTGGCTGTCGGTAGACCGTGCCCGAATGCCGCGCCCGAGGTCGACCACGGCAGGAGCGCACGTCCGAGAACGTTGGACGCAGCGATCCGTCTGCTGTAGTCTCGCTGAGTTCGCCGCGCACGCGGAACATCATCGTGGAGATGGCGGCGACGGGCATCTCTGGGGACGAAGAGGTTGGATGGGGTGGGTGACGGGTCTCGAACCCGCGACTTCCTGAACCACAATCAGGCGCTCTACCCCTGAGCTACACCCACCATGAGGCACGGCAGGCAAGTGTAGCACCTGAGGCGTGCGTGTTGGAGAACGACGTGAAGGATGTGACAGGCAAGATCGTGATCGCAGCCGGTCTCGCGACGGTCGTGCTGATCGGGGCCTATCTTGTGAGTCAGCCGAACACCGCGGCAGGACAGAGCGCCGACCGCGCGACGCTGCTGGCGAGCGAGCGCGACGATCTCGATCTGCAACGGGTGCCGGCCTTCAAGGCGTTCGACAATCTCTACTACGTCGGGGTGGGATGGGTGGGGGCATGGCTCGTCACGACGGATGACGGGTTGATTCTGATCGACGCTGTCGATCGGTCCGCGCACGTCGATCACCTCCTGGATAGCATCCGGCGCATGGGCTTCGACCCGCGGAACATCAGATACGTCATCGTCACCCACGCCGATCCGGATCACTATGCAGGGGCGGCGCGGATCCAGCGCGAGTTTGGCGCGCGGGTGGCCATGAGGCTGACTGGTCGCTGGTCCAGGCGCCTTCGGGCGACGCGGAGGGGACGATCTGGCCCGAGGCGCCGCAGCGTGACCTGGTGCTCCAGGACGGCGAGAAGTTGACCCTCGGCACGACGGTGCTGCGACTCTGGTCCACGCCAGGCCATACGCCAGGCGCGATGTCGGTGGACCTCACCGTGTTCGACAACGGACAGCCGTACCGGGCGTTTCTGTTCGGCGGCGGCGGCGCGGTCGATGACGTACCGGAGGTCGAACGGTTCCTGGCGGGCGTCGAGAAGGTGGAGCGCCTTCAGGACGGCGTGCAGGTACGGATCGTCAGTCACCCCGCGATGGATGACCAGTTCTGGGAGCGGATGGATCGCCTCCAGACGCGCCGGCCGGAGCAAGCGAATCCGATGGTGGATGGGGACGGCTTTCGTGCGTGGATTCAGGCACTCAAGGCATCGGCCAGGCGGTACCTGGATCTGGCGCAGGTCGGTCGCTGAGTACGCGGTCTCGAGCGATGCGCCCGTCACGCACTGATGCGCGGTCGGGCGGAGCCGGCAGAGCCCGGAGCACGGTGTATGCTGCTGGCACGTGCATGCGCTGCTGGTGTTTGTCGCCGGGGTGATCGCAGGCGGCATCAACGCGCTGGCTGGCGGTGGCTCACTCGTGTCCTTCCCGACGTTGATCTGGCTGGGCGCACCCCCGATCCTCGCCGACGCGACCAACGCCACCGCCCTGTGGCCCGGGACGCTTGCCAGCGCCTGGGGCTACCGCCGCGAATTGCGCGGCGTCGATCGGCGCGTCTACGCCCTCATCGTACCCAGCGTCATCGGCAGCATGCTTGGTGCGGTCCTTCTGCATCGGACGGCGCCCGGCGTCTTCGATCGCCTTGTGCCGCTGCTGATTCTGTTTGCGACCTGCCTGTTCATGGCGCAGGACAGGCTGCAGCGGCGATTCAACCTCACGGCGGCCCACGCCGCTCGCTCCCACTGGCTGTCCTGGACGATGGGGTTTCAGCTGGTGGTGGCGGTGTACGGCGGTTACTTTGGCGGAGGCATGGGCATTCTGATGCTCGCGACGTTGACGTTGATGGGTCATACCGACATCCATCGCATGAACGGTCTGAAGAGCGTGCTATCCGCGTCCATCAACGGTGTCGCCGCCACGTATTTCATCGTCAACGGCATGGTCATCTGGTCCGACGCGCTGATGATGGCCGTCGGCGCGGTCATCGGAGGCATCGGGGGCGCCACCATCGCCAGATACATCGGTCACCTGGCGGTCCGTCGGGTCGTGATCGTCGTCGGGTTCGCCATGACGGTGATGCTGATGTTGCGCCTGTGACTCCCGCGAGGACTGCCACGTGACCGCCGAGACTGCACCGCAGGAACTGTCGCGCTTCGTCGAGTTCAGTCGCGCGCAGTGGGCGCGCTTGAGGGCGTCAACTCCGCTCCCCCTGTCCGAGGCTCAGCTGAGCGGCCTGGTGGGCCTCAACGAACGGGTCTCGCTCGACGAGGTTGCCGACGTCTACCTGCCCCTGTCGCGTTTACTCAATCTCTACGTCGGCGCCACGCGGACGCTGCATGATGCGACGGAAACGTTCCTCGGCTCGACCGGACCACGTGCCCCGTTCGTGATCGGACTCGCTGGAAGCGTGGCGGTGGGAAAGAGCACCACGTCGCGCATTCTGCAGGCGCTGCTCGCTCGGTGGCCGAGTCACCCACAGGTCGACCTGATCACCACCGACGGATTTCTGTGGTCCCGGTCGGACCTGGATGCGCGCGGGCTGACGGACCGGAAGGGGTTTCCGGAGAGCTACGATGTGCGGCGCCTGGTGCAGTTCATGGCCGACCTCAAGGCGGGCGCCGCGGAGGTCTGCGCGCCGGTGTATTCACACCTGGCCTATGACCTCGTCGAGGGCGAGACGCACAGCATTCGCCGGCCCGATATCGTCATCGTCGAGGGTCTCAACGTGCTGCAGACCGGCACCGGTCGGGCACCGATGTTCGTCTCCGATTTCTTCGACTTCTCGATCTACGTGGATGCGCACGAGGCGGATATCGAGCAGTGGTACGTCGAGCGTTTTCTGACGTTGCACGACACGGTGTTTCGCGACCCGTCCTCGTACTTTCATCGGTACGCGACGTTGAGCAGGGACGAGGCGATCGATGTCGCGCGGAGGGTGTGGCAGACGATCAACCTGGTCAATCTGCGGGAGAACGTGCTGCCGACCCGCGAGCGCGCGCACCTCATCCTCGAAAAGGGGCGGGACCACGCCGTGCGTCGCGTCAAGCTGCGGAAGCTCTGATGTAGTCAGCAGCCGTCCCCTGGTTCACCAGGGTCTGCCAGGACTGGTCAGCCGACCGGACGCTCGTCGAGTCGCTCCTCCAGCCAGACAGCCAGACGTCTGAAGGCGTTTCCTCGGTGGGAGACGCGCGCTTTGGCCGCTGCGCCGATCTCGGCGAGGGTGCGTCCCGGCGGCGGGTGGTAGAAGATCGGGTCGTAGCCGAACCCGTCGGTTCCGCTCGGCGCATCGGCGATGCGTCCCTCGATGGTGCCAGTCGTTTCGTACACCACCGTCCCCGCCTGCACGACGGCCAGCGCGCAGATGAATCGCGCGCTCCACGTGTGTGGCGGGGTCCCTGCGAGGCGTCGGTAGATCTCCGAGAAGCGATCGGGATACGTCGCGTCGGGGCGCACGAACCGCGCCGAGCGAACCCCGGGCTCGCCGTGCAGTCCATCGATGACGAGGCCCGAGTCCTCGGCGACGGTGAATCGCGGAGGGGCGGCGGACACCATCGCCGCAGTGTCGTAGAAGAGCGCCTTGAGGCGCGCGTTCTCGGCGAAGGTCGTGCCGGTCTCCTCCGGTTCAGCCACGGGTTCCAGTTCGTGCAGCGTCGCGATGGTGACGGGCAGGTGCTGGAGGATGCCGCGAATTTCGGCCAGCTTCCCCGGATTGGACGTGGCGACAAGGAGGCGTGCCACGGCGTGGCTACTTGTTCAGGATCTGCCCGACGAACTCGCGCTGGAGCGCGATGAGCTGACGGATGCCCGTGTCGCCGAGGTCCAGCAGGCGGTTGAGGCCGTCGCGCCCGAAGGGGACGGCCTCGGCCGTTCCCTGAAGCTCGATGTACTCTCCGCTGCCCGTCTTCACGATGTTCATGTCGACGTCCGCCTTCGAGTCCTCGGCATAGGCCAGATCGAGCATGGCCTCGCCGCCAACGATCCCCACACTGGTGGCTGCCACGTAATCCTGCACCGGCATCGTCCGGATCAGCTGGCGCTCGCGCATCTGTTCGAGGGCGAGCACCAGGGCGACGAACGCGCCGGTGATCGACGCCGTCCGTGTGCCCCCGTCGGCTTGAATCACATCGCAGTCAAGCGTCACCGTGCGCTCGCCCAGGGCTTCGAGGCGTGTCACGGTCCGCAGCGATCTCCCGATCAGCCGCTGGATCTCCTGCGTGCGTCCGCCCACCTTGCCGCGCGTCGATTCGCGCTGCGAGCGGGTGTTGGTGGCGCGCGGGAGCATCCCGTACTCGGCCGTGACCCATCCCTTGCCAGTGTTACGAAGGAAGGGCGGGATCCGGTCTTCCACGCTGGCGGTGCAGATCACTTTCGTCAAGCCCGCTTCGATGAGCACGGAGCCTTCGGCGTGTACCAGGTAGTTCGGGGTTAAACGGGTCGGTCGGAGCTGTTCGAGGAGACGGCCATCAACGCGCATCTCTCCACTGTAGTGCATAACCCGCGTCTGGGCTGCTGGGGAGACGCGCGGCTAGCGCGCGCCACCTGCGCCGCGCACTGTCGACATGTCCGGCTCCAGCGGCCGGCGAAGGTCGACGTGGCCGGCGAGCGTGTCTGCTTCGCGGCCATCGATCAGAATCTGCACGCGCTGGATCGTTGTCAGGTTGGCTGTGACGGCGTGCACGATGGCATAGACCGCCAGCAGCTCTGCCGAGGTGCCACCGATGTGTCTCGCATCGGTGGCGAAGCTCAGGTCCACGAAGGCATCGCCGCGCTCGGTCACGTAGAACGCGCGCAGTTGCGTGCCTGCGGGCATGACGGGGCCGTACGGCGGCGGCGGACCCTGCAGCTGCGCGTTCAGGATCTCCCGACCCTGCGGCACAAGGCCCTCCGCCAGCGCGACCTCTCGCAGGACGGGGACCAGGGCGCGGCCATCAGGGGACGCAAAAAACAGCGTGGCGGCGATGCGCGGCACCTCGGCCGACATCGCCGGATCGGTGGCCACCACGGGTGACGTTCGTGGGGCGGTGTCGGCAGCGTCGCCCTCGTTGCTGCAGCCCAGGGCCAGTAGGCTGCTCAGGACGGCTCCGGAGGAGAGCAGGACGAGGCGGCGCCCGGTCATGGCGCGGCCTGCACTTCGAGGTAGGCGCGAAACGCGACGATCGCGTCGTAGATCCCCTGCGCCACCGACGTCTGAAAGTTCTCGGAGCGCGCGAGCTGGGCCTGCTCGGGATTGGTGAGATAGGCCATCTCAACCAGCGCAGCCGGCATGTCGACGGCGGCCAGCACGCGAAGTGCCGCACGCTGTCGCGGTCGGCTGCTCATCGTGACTCGGGCGCGTAGCTGCTCCTCGAGCATCTGGGCGAGCACCGCCGACGCGTCCACGTGACGCGCCTGTGCGAGGTCCCACTGAATCAGGTCGATGCTACGCAGCGAGCCGCCCAGCACGGGAAGGGACACCGCTTCCCGTGCGGCAACCTGCCTGGCATCCTCGCCCTCGCGGTCGAGCCGGAGCGAGATCACTTCGGCCCCCGCCACGCTGGCGGCAGGAGCCGCATTCATGTGGAGGCTGAGAAACAGGTCGGCCTTGCTGTTATTGGCGATCGCCGCGCGTTCGTCCAGGCTGACGCTCTGATCGGCGCCCCGCGTCAGAATCACGCGGATACCGAGCCGCGTTTCGATCAGTGCTCGTAAGCGCTGCGCGACGGCAAGCGCGATCGTCTTTTCTGCCGTGGCGCCGCTGCCCATCACGCCCGTGTCGTCGCCGCCGTGCCCGGGATCGATGACGATGGTCTCCAGCCGCGCCCGCGGTCCAGCGAGCAGCGGTGCCACGGCAGCCCCGGCCGGTGGTAGCACCGACGGCGCCGGAGGCGTCTCGGCGCCGCCCGGCGTGCTGCCAGCGCCGGCGAGTGCCGGCCCCGCAATATCGATCGCGACGCGCGTGACGCCATCCACCTCGGTTGGAACACCGCGGGCAACGCCGGCCTGGCTGCCGAGATCAAACGCCACGGTCATCGGGAGTTCACCGCCACGTATGCGTTCGATCAGGCCGCCCCCCGTCGCCGGCAGCAGCAGATCGACCGCGTCGGCGTCGATGTGCACCACAAGTCGTCCGGCTTCCGTCGTCACCGACACCGGCGCGGCCGGCGCGATCTCGATCGTCGCTCGCGTCGGGGGACCGATCGTGTCGATGCGACCGGTGACCCGCGGCACACGGAGGTCTCCGACGATCAGGAGCCGTGAGGCGCGGCGGAGGTCGATGCGGGAATCGTAGATGGGGCCCAGCGCGCGGGGGAGCAACTCCAGCGGAACGAACCAGCGGTTGCCGAGTCGACGTGCGGGAGAGGGCAACGCCACGATCCGTCCGCCGACCGACGCCATCGGCTGGTCGTTGGACACCACGACCGTCTGGCTGTTGTAGGTCAGGGTGATGCCGCCGGCAAGGGCGTCGTCACGCACGGTGACCCCGAACCGATCAGACACCTCGTCCAGGGCAATCAGCTCGGCCCCGTTCAGCACGAGCGTCGGGACGGGGCCTCGGCCGTCGGGTGACAGGAGCGTCAGGGGGATCGCGGGTGCCGTTCCCTCCTGCGCTTGCGGCGTCGGGGCCAGCAGCAACAGCAGGGCGGCGAGGGAGAAGATAGCCGAGCCGCGCACGTGTCCATCATCGCACGAACACGATGGCGTTCAGGGGGCGGACCGCCTCGAGGGTGCCGGCGAACCGGCCCTCGGGCGGCAGATCCTGATTAGAAGAGAAACCGTCGGGACACGATGATCGTGTCACCCGGCAGCACGTCGTCGTCGATGCTGACCTTCATCTTCTTCCGCTCGCCGTCGATGACCCGGATGATCTGTACTTCATCGACGCCGCGCCGTGTCGCGCCGCCGCCCAGCAGGATGCCCTGCCGGATGGTCTTCGTATCCGGCCGCATCGTGTAGGCGCCCGGCCGTGCGACCTCGCCGGCCAGATAGATGCTCTCCGCGCGGAGAATGAAGACGGTGTCGCCGTCGTGAAGCTGGATGTTCTCGGTCGGTACCCCGCCCTCCAGGCCGATCCGGGTGACGGCCGAGGCTTCCTGGGGTTCCAGCTCTCCGCGTGCGATTGCGGCCGACGAGTGAATGACCACGCCCTGACTCCCGGCCGGCACGATCACCGCCTCGGAGCCCGCGGTCGGCAGCGTTGATCCCGCCATTACCAGCGCGTCAACCAGTCGCGGGGCCCCAGGCAACGAGTAGTTGCCAGGCGAGTGCACCTCGCCAACGATGGCGATGTTCTGGGGGCGATAATCTTCGACGCTCACCACGATCTGCGGGTTGAGATAGAACCCCTGGGTCGTGAGCTTGGTCCGAACCTCCTCCTGGATCTCGACCAGGGTCTTCCCGGCAGCCTCCACCCGACCGATGAGTGGGTAGGTGATGGTGTGGTCACCCCCGACCGTGAACTGACCCGTCATGCTCGGCTCACCGTTGTAGGCGATTGTCAGGACGTCGTTGGGACCAACGACGTATCCGTCGTGACCGCTGATCACGGGCTGTCCCGGGGGCAGGTACGACGGCGTCTGGGCCAGTGCGGCGACCGGCCACACGCCCAGGGCCAGCAGAGCCGCTCCGATTCCCAGTCTTGCGCGTTTGACAGCTCCCATTTCGTGTTTCTCCTAACGCTTTCGTAATCAGAATCCACTGAAACGACTGTGAATTCGTTGATACGTGGCGTCTGGCCAGGAAGAGAGCAAGGAAGGTACCAATTGCGACACGAGAAGACACTGAAGCGCTTGCAGGCAGGCGAAGACAGTTATCGCCGACTGGCCAGGGTTGTCGGCGCCGTGGCTGGTCGCACTGCTGTCGGTGACGAGGTAGTCGGCGGAGGCTGAGA
>JAQBVV010000094.1 GCA_027622905.1 Acidobacteriota bacterium | reverse complement strand
AGCGGCCTCCTGAAGGTTAACGGAAGACGTGTTACGCGACCCTGGGTACCCTTGGCTGCTCGCCGACAGCATCTACATGGTGGCGTTCCGCGGCGGCATGCCGATCGGGAGCCTCGTGGCCGGCTACCTGGCCACACTCGCCTCTGCGCCAATGGTGCTCACGATCAATGGCATGCTCATGAGTCTGGTGGCGGTGTGGTTCCTCGTGAAACGCCCGGGTGTACGAGAGCTCTAGCAGGTCTGGTTGCGCAGCTCTCCCCCTGTGCGGTATCAGCCGGTCGCCATGGGATAATGCCGATGGTTCAGTAAACCTCCAACCCGACATGCACATCCTCGTCGCCGAAGACGATCACGACATCGCGGAGCTCATTTCGCACTACCTGAAGAAGGCCGGGTGGTCCGCGCACATCGCCGCCGCAGGCGATGAGGCTCTGGCGTATATCCGCAACCACCCGGTTGACGTGATCATCCTCGACGTCATGCTGCCAGGCATGACCGGTCTGGAGGTCTGTCAGGCCGTGCGCGCGGATCGCGCGACCGCCAGCCTGCCGATCATCATGCTCACCGCACGCACCGAGGAGACCGACCGTGTGAAGGGGCTTGAGCTGGGTGCCGACGACTACGTCGCGAAGCCGTTCAGTCCGAACGAACTGATCGCCCGCGTTCGAGCGCTGGTCCGACGACTGCGACGCAGCGAAAACACCTCCAGCCTGCTTCGCCTTGGCTCGATCGAGGTCGACCTCGCCAAACACACCGTGTTTGACCAAGGCCACGAGGTCAAGCTGACTGCCAAGGAGTTCATGCTGCTGCAGTACCTGCTCGAGCATCGCGGACGCGTGCTCTCGCGCGATCGACTCCTGAGCGACGTCTGGGACTACCAGTACACGGGCGGCACGAGAACCGTCGACGTACACGTCCGGCGGTTGCGCGAGAAACTGCCGACGCTGGTTGATGCCATCATCACGGTCAAGCAGTTCGGCTACAAGCTCGCCGAGGTGGAGTGAGCCTCCGCTTCCGCACGAAGGTCTTCGGGGCGTCACTCGGAGTCGCCGCGGCGGCGCTGCTTCTGGCGACACTCATCATCGCGTGGGAACTCCGCGACGACGAACGGGCCTCGATCGAGCAACAGCTTCACGGTCAGGCGCTGCTGATCGCCGAACTCCTCGCTCGCAACCCCGAAATGACAGGTCCTGGCATCGATGCAGAAGCCGACCGTCTGGCAACGGGAATCGGCGTTCGCGTGACGCTGATTCAGCGCGATGGCAGTGTCGTCGGGGATTCAAGCGTCGATGGGCAGACCCTCGCAGCGTTGGACAACCATCTCAACCGTCCTGAGGTACAGCTGGCGCGCGACGGACAAGTCGCCATCGTTGAACGCTACAGCACGACGGTGCAGGCCGATATGGTCTACGCCGCAGTGGCGGCCAGCCATCCGCAGATCGCGTACGTGCGTGTCGCACTTCCACTGACGGCCGTCGCCCAGCAGGTCAGACGTGTCGGCGCCGACGCGTTGATCGCCTTCGCCCTGGCTGCACCCGTGGCGATCGTGCTCGCGTGGCTGTCATCGGCTCTCCTCGCCAGGCGCGTGCAATCGATCGCCGCTCTGGCCCGCCGTTACGGTGAAGGTGACATGACGCGGTCCAGCCATGACTACGGCAACGACGAACTTGGAGACGTCGCCCGCGTGCTTGACACCTGGGCACAGGACGTGCAGCACCGCGTTGATGAACTCGCGCGCGATCGGGCCCATATGGCGGCGATCCTGTCAGGCATGATCGAGGGCGTGCTCGTCCTTGACCGGCAGGGACGTGTCCAGCTCGCGAACCGTGCGGCGCAGCAGATGCTGAACGTGGATGACTCGGCATTGGGACGCCACTACCTCGAAGCGATCCGGCACCCGGACATCACGGCGCAGCTCACTGCCGCCCTCAACGGCAACGACGTCACACCACAGGAGCTCTCGCTCGGACGCGACGCGTCGCGCCTCTTCATGACGCGCGCGGCCCCGGTGATCGGTGCGGCCGACGGTGGCGCCGTCCTGGTCCTGCACGACGTCACAGACCTCCGGCGCATGGACCAGATCCGACGGGATTTCGTGGCCAATGTCTCGCACGAGTTGCGAACGCCCCTGACGGCCATCCGCGGATACGTGGAAGTCCTGCTCGACGATCAGTCGGATCCGGCGCAGACCCGCCACTCCCTCGAGGTCATCGCCAGACATAGCAACAGGATGGAGCGCCTCGTGGCCGATCTGCTGCGCCTGGCTCGCCTCGATGCGCGGCAGGAACTGCTCGACGTGGCCCCCTGCGATATCGAGGAAATCTTTGCGGCGGTCGTGACAGACTGCGCGTCCACCATCGAACGTAAGTCCCAGCACGTGCACACGCTGGTGAGCGCCGAGGCGAGCACCGTCAACGCCGACCCTGCCAAACTGCACGATATTGTGCGGAATCTCGTGGAGAACGCGGTGCACTACGCGCCAGAGAACGCGGACGTGCGGCTTGAGACACTGGCGCGCGACGGCGGAGTGGACATCATCGTGTCCAACTCCGGTCCGGAGATTCCGGTAGAAGATCTGGGTCGCGTCTTCGAACGTTTCTACCGCGTGGACAAGGCGCGCTCACATCCCGGAGGCGTCGGCCTCGGACTCGCCATCGTCAGACACCTCACGGAGCTGCATGGCGGCCGCGCCAGCGTGCAGAACCTTCCTGAAGGCGGCGTGCAGTTTACGATCAGCCTGCCGGCGTGACGGCGAGGGCCCTCCCGGCGCACACGTTCACCCTGTCACCGTTGTCGGCGTGCTCCCGCCCGCGCCTGTTCAGGACCGACTCGTCAGGTGCGTCTCGATCCGCTCCTTGATCGCGTCCCTGACTCGCCGGAACGCAATCATCTGTTCCTCCTCCGTGCCTGTGGCCACAGCCGGGTCGTCGAAGGACCAGTGCCACTGCTCCCTGGCACCAGGAAACACCGGGCACGACTCGCGGGCGTGATCGCAGACGGTCACGACCAGGTCGAACGCCTCATGCTGAAACCGATCGAGCGACTTGCTGGTGTGAGCTGAGATATCGATGCCCAGTTCCTGCATCGCCCGAATCGCCAGCGGATGGACGTATCCTGACGGCCGAACCCCTGCCGACTCGGCTTCCCACTGGCCGCCACCGAGCGATGCCCAGAAGGCCTGCGCCATCTGCGATCGACAGGAGTTGCCCGTGCACAGAATCAGGACACGCCGCATTCGACACCTGACCGCATCGAGCGGGCCGAACAGCAACCTTCGGGCTGCGTACAACGACAGCCGATAACGGCAAGGAGACCACCCACAACTGGCGCCACCACATACATCCACGATGCCGTCAGTGCTCCACTGACCACGGCGGGAGCGATCGAGCGGGCGGGATTCATCGACGCACCGCTGATCGGTCCGGCCCACAGTGCCCCCAGCGCCACGACGCCACCAATCGCACACGCCGCGGTGATCCTGCCTCCGCCTCCTGCGCTCGGCACGCTGAGAATCACAGACATCAGCGTGCACGTCAGCACGATCTCCAGCACGAACGACTGCCACAACGCCCCTGCTGGCAGCGTCGCGCCGAGGTTTGGATGTTCGGGAAACATCAGTCGTAGCAGACCACTAGCCAGGGCTGCTCCGACCAGTTGACTGACGACATACGGCATCACGTCCCGGCCGTTGAATCGCCTGGCAACCCAGAGCCCAATCGTGACAGCAGGATTAATGTGGGCACCCGAGACGCTCCCCACCGCATAGACCATCGCCGTCACGACGAGGCCGAAGGTGACCGCGATGCCCAGGTGCGTGACGGTCCCACCACTGACGTCGTTGACGATGATGGCACCCGTGCCGGCAAACACCAGCGAGAACGTTCCGAACGCTTCAGCTAGGTACGGCTTCACCATGCACCCAGGGCCGTTGCCCGGCCCTGCTGGATGACCACCACAACCCGACCGCAACCGTCAGTCATCAACCACATAACTGAACACTTTATAACGACCGTTCTGCTCGATGGTCGAACCGAACAAGCGCACGGTCAACTCCACGCCATCGCCGTCCAGCACACGCAGCCAGGTCTCGCGGTACACGCGCACGGGGCCATAGTCGCTGGCATCGCCGGCAAACTCCACGCCAACCAGGGTCAGGTCCAGGCCGCCGTACTGCGCGAGCGTCTGACGCAGGTAGCCGTCGCTATTCCGGCGAAGACGTTGCCAGACAAAGTCAAACGGCACATTCCGGTCCGACCCTGCGGCCGGGAGGTACGGCCAGACATAGTCTCGAAACTCATCCGCAGTAAGGGCCACGCGCACCAGAGCCTCGGCGTCGCTCGCGCCGATCGCACGCAGCACCTCGTCGGCCAAGGCATCGACAGACTCGTAGGTACCGCTCAGCGCCGGCGGCGTCGCCTGATCGAGGTCACGTGCCATCAGCAGCACGGCCACTGTTGCCAGTACGAAAAGAAACGAGATGCCCGCCGCGCGGACACCTCGCTTGTTCAACCGGAACGGTCGGAACATACGTCCGAGTCCGGCCAATCTAGTTCCGATCGAAATTGGTCCACGCGCCCTCGGTCCAGTCTTCCGACGCATTCGGACTCAGCGCACCGATGAAGGTGGTGACCTCGAAAAAGCCGTCGTTGGGCGGCGTCGCAGGCGCGAGTTGTCCGCCGGCCAGCGTGGCCAGACCCGACGGACGGAAGTTCGGGGTATCGATGTTGTACGGGTCTGTCAGGCCAGGATCCTGGCCCGTCACGATCGTCGACACGGTGCTGAGGAGCGGTCTCGCGTTGCTGTCGAAGAACCCTCCCGAAAGGCTGGCGACGTCGAAGACAACGCCATTGGTCACGACCAGATTGCCATTAGCCCACTGCGTCAGCGTCGCGGTATTGCTGAAATCGATGCCGTTCTCCTTGAAGCCCATCACGATGAAGTTCTTGATGGTCGCAGCCGTACCCTCGCGAATCTCCATGCCGTCGTCGCTCTCGTTGCCCTCGGTCGTGCCGGGCGCGCCGATCAGCGTTGCGTTGTAGATCGTCGGGTTCGAGCGTGGCAGCAGGTCGTTGTTGTTGCCGTTGTTGTCCGACTCGAAACCGTTGTCGGCGTCGTCGCCGTGCTGCTGGATGATCACGTACTGCGCGCGGCCGGTCCATCCGAACGTCCAGTCGAGCGAGTCGTCGGCACAGCTGGTCAGCAGGATGTGTTTGACATCGACGGTCCCGCCGAAGAATTCGACGCAGTCGTCCTTGTTGTCCTTGACCTGCACGTGGTCGACGACCGTCCCGCGGCCCACGCCCTCGAACGCGATACCGTTCAGCTCGTTATCCGGGCTGAACTCGACGCCGGCGAATTCCACACGAACGTATTGCAGCGTACCGCTGTCGTCGTTCGGGTCGTTCCCACCGTACTCACCAACGTCGCCCTCACCAAGACCGACGCCCCCCGGAAGGTTGATTGGCGCGCGGCCGTTGATGATGATGCCGCCCCAGTCGGCCCGCGCGCGTTCCCCGACCGGCTGGTCGCTGGTGAAGACGATCGGCGCACTCGCCGTACCCACGGCCTCAATCTTCGCGCCCTGCGAGATGATCAACGTGCCGATGGTCGCCGTCTCGCCGACGACGGTCGTCCCGGCCTGGATCGTCAACGTGGCACCGTCTGCCACGAAAACGGCACCCCGCAGCACGTGGTAATAGTCGGCCACCCATGTTTCGCTGGCCGCGATCGTGCCCCTGTGCACGACAACCGGCTTGTCGATGCCCGGCACACTCGTCTGCCCGCGCAGGTCGCCCTGCGCCAGCACCGCCACCAGCGCCACCATTCCGGCGATTGCAGTCTGTCCTGTGAGTCGTTTCATTGAAATCCTCTGTGTATGCATCGGGCTGACCTAGAAGGCGGAAAAGCCGAAACTGAGTTGCAGCGTGCGGCCCAGCTCGTATCGCCGCTGGAGCAACCCGCCCTGCGTGAGGTCGAAAGCCTCATTCGTGAGGTTCTCGGCCGACGCGCGAACCTTCAAAGACTTGATTTGTGTCGAAACAATGAGATCCAACGACGACCGCTGATCCTCGATGATGTCCGGCAGCCCCAGCGATCCGACATCGCTGATGCGATCCCCGAAGAAGTTGTAGAGCAACCGGAGACTCGCCGCTGCGTTGCCAACTTCGAGCACCGCGTTGGCCAGATGCCTCGACTGTCCGGCCAGCGCACGTTCCAGTGAGGTTTGCACCTGGGCAGCCGCCGGCGTCAGCGTGATCCTCGAATCCACAAAGGTGTAGTTGCCGCCGATGGTGACCATCTCGGCGACTTTGCGCCGCACCTCGAACTCGAGGCCCACGTTCCGGGCAGAATCGGCGTTGGTAAACGAGGTCCTGAGCTGAGAGGTCGGTTCGACAATCCGTTCGATCGGGTCCACGAACCGCTTGTAGAAGAAGCTGGCAGCCACCACGTCCGCCCCACCGGGAAACATCTCCCAGCGCAGGTCGACGTTCTGAATCAGCGCCCGGGACAGATCAGGGTTGCCAACCACAGCCCGCCCTCCCACGATGTCGGTGAACTCGAACGGCGCGAGCTCCCGGAACTCGGGACGGTTGGTCGTCTGGCTGAAGCCCGCGCGGATGTTCTGACCAGGCCGAACGGCGAACACGAGGTTGACTGCCGGAAAGACGTCCGTGTTCTTCAGGCGAGCCGTGATGACGTCGGGGTCACCCTCGAAGTCGAACAGGTCGAACGTGTTGACTTGCTGGTCGAACTGCTCGACGCGCGCGCCAGCCACCAGACGCACCAGCGATGACAGCGACACGTCCGTCATGGCATAGAAGGCGGTGACCGACTGCTGGGCGTCGTAGGCATCGGTGACGCGGGTCTCTTCGCGGATCTCGAACGCGGTCCCGATATTGGACGCCGTGAAGAGCTGCTCGGGTGTCAGCGTGGTGTCTACGCCGCCCCGCCCTGTGGGGATGAAGCGGAACCGGCGCGATGAGAAGTCACGTGTGCGGTCTACATACGAGCCACCCGCTTTGAACTGCACAGGCAGGTCCGACCACTGCGTGCCGAAGACGCTCCAGTTGGCGGCTGCCTCCACCGTGCGGTCGTCGAGCACGTTGAACATCCGGAATCCGCTCTGTGACTCGTCAGACAGGACGAACTCGGCGCCGTTCCGCTCGTAGAGCGTCTCGCGAAGGTCCGGTTCGTCCCGGTTGGCCTTCGCGTAGCTCACTCGCCAGTCGATGCTGCTGTTGGCCAGCGAGCGCGCGAAGTGCTCACCCGACACCGTGTTCGACAGCAAGTCCTCCTCGATCCAGAACTGGCGGGCATCACGAATATCGGTGGCGATGTCACTGTTGAAGCCCGTGAACGTCCGCGCCTCGTCCTTGCCGGTGTGGGTATAAAAATTCTCCACGACTAGGCGGTTGGTCGGGTTGGCCTGGACCGCGACGCTTCCCGCGACTCCGACGCTGGCCTCGCGTGTCGCGAACTCGAAGTCGTAGTCGCTGAACTCCGACAGCCCGGTTGCCGACGTGCGATAGAAGGTCTGATCCTCACTCCAGGACTGTTCGTTATACGACTGGGTGTAGCTGCCCTGCACGCCAACCTTACCGACTCTCGTGCCGGCAACCGCGCTCACGCCCTGGTTCGGCTTGGCGCTCCGCGCCACAGGGCTCCAGTCGTTCGAGAACGCCTGCCCGAGTTGCTCCAGCTCCGAGCTCAACAAGCCGACGTCCGGTGTGAACCGTCCGCCCTTGATCACCTTCTTGTTCGGCACACTGGTCGGCAGCGTCCGCGCGCCGAGTCCGTAGCCGAGCCAGTCATGGCTTCCGCCCGTACCACCCAGCACGTCATTTCCCGTGGTCTGGCTGTTGTATCCGATGGAATAGGACACGTCGACGATCGGACCGGTCGGGACCTTGATCGTCTCGATCTGCACGAGACCACCCGCAAACTCCGCCGACCGATCGGGCACGTAGGACTTGACGACCTGGACGCTATCGATCAAGCCCGTGGGGAACAGATCCAGCGGAACCACTTTGCGGTCGGGCTGGGTGGTCGGAATCACCGAGTCGTTCAGCGTCGTGTTGCTGTAGCGCTCACCCAGACCGCGCACGTAGAGAAAATCGTCTACGACCGACAGTCCGGTCACGCGCTGCATCGCGGCGGCGGCATCACCGTCACCGTTGGCCCGCATCTCCTGCGCGCCGATGTTATCGCTGATACTCTGTGCGTTCATGCGTTGGGTCAACTGGACCCGAGCCGACGACGTGTCCACGTCGATCGCCTCGGCGGTAACGGTGATCTGCTCCGAGAAGCCCTGCATTCTCAAGGCAATGTCCACCGGACCCATGCCTCCGGCCTGGACGACCACGTCGATCAGGCTCTCCTCGTAGCCCCCCAACACGACCCGGATCTGGTGATTACCGGGTGTCAACTGAAGAACGTAACGACCGTCGTTGTCCGTATAAACCACCTGGTCGGCACCGACGACCTCAACCGGTACGCCGGGAAGCTCGATCGCGTTGGCGCCGTCCCTGACGACACCGACCACGCGGACGGTCTGGCCGGCCTGCGCCGCTGCCGGCGTCTGCGCTGCTGCGTGGCCTGCCGGCACGCCCGCCGCCAGAAGCGCCGCGACCAGCAGACCAGTCGTGAACTCGCGTGAAACACTCATAAGACTCCTCTGGAAGAACACACTGCTGTGAACACTGAAACTCAACACTGATAAGGACTCTAGCAAGGCATCGTGATCGTTCTGTGACGAGTCCGTTTCGTCTGTGTAAATCATTGGGACGCTGGACGTTACCGACTTGTAACGCATCCGTGACAGGGGCGTAATCCAGGGAAAGTAGCCTGACGGTGTGTCAAGGAAAGGACGGATGGCCGACCCACGGCCAGCGGCGCGGGTGCTCGTAGTCGAGGATGAACCTGACATCGCCGATTTGATCACACGAACCCTCGAACGCGGCGGTGACATGGAGGTTGACCTGGCCATGAGCGGTGAGGTGGCCCTTGAGAAGGCCTCGGCACAAACACCCGCGGTCATCGTGCTGGATCTCAACCTCCCGGTACTCGACGGACTGGAGGTCTGCCGCATCCTGCGAACGCGCGAATCGTCGGCAAGCGTCCCGATCATCATGCTGACGGCCCGCACCAGCGAAGGCGAACGTATCCGGGGCCTCGACCTCGGCGCCGACGACTACATCACCAAACCGTTCAGCCCACGCGAACTGGCGGCCAGGGTTCGTGCGGCACTTCGCCGCACGCGCACTCAGAACGCCGAAGAGGAGCCTAACGTCGTCTACAAGGGACGCCGTCTCACCGCGGATTTTGACGCGATCGCCGTCTCGGTAGACGGCGTCCCCATCCGGCTGACTCGACGCGAATTCGAACTGCTCCGCTGCCTGATTCAGAACCGCAATCGCGTGCTCTCGCGCGACCGGCTTCTCGAGCGCGTCTGGGGGTACGAGCGCTCCATCGAGACACGCGCCGTCGATGTACACGTCGCGCGACTCCGAGGCAAGCTGGGCGCCGCCTCTCGCCAGATCGAAACGCTTGTAGGACTCGGCTACCGCTTCGTCGACTAGCCCCCCAGACAAACCGATCGCAGCACGGACGACGCCGCAGCGTTCGCCGACCAAGGCCCCAGATCATTTCTTCCTGGGGCCGGCCTCGCGGGTACTCTCGCAAAGTTAATTCCAGGTTATTTCTATGTTAATTTTGCGTTAATATCGCAGTCTTGCTTTACGGGATCCTGTGATCTGGAGGGCCCTGGAATGCCGCCAACGCTGGTTTGCATCGCTTTACTTGCACTTTCGGTCGTAATGATGCCTGCGAGCGCCCTGGCTCAGGTATCGCTGGCGTCCGCCCGATACCCTGCCGCCGGCGGCACGATCACGACGACGAGCGAAATTTTGCAAGGGCGTCTGGACGAGATCGCGCGGCGGAGTTCGCTCTGGCGGGACGCCCTTGGGCCCTTGCAAGGCACCGATCGGCGCGTCGTCGTCGTGACGCCGGATCAAGTCCTGGTCAAAGACACGCCCGACGCCGTGTCGGCAGAGACCTTCGCTCCAACAGTGATCGCGGCTGTTTCTCCCCTCCCTGACATCGACTCCGAGGTGCGCACGGTCGTCGTCGTCGTGAACCTGGCACTCCTTGAGCGTGTACACCGGAGCCGGGATTCCAACGTCGCCGAGCTGTACTGGGACCTGGACCGCATCCTGGTCCATGAGATTTACGGTCACGCGCTGCCGTATCTGCTCGCGGGTGACCTGTCGGGACGCTGTGCGGATCCGGAACCCGGCCAGGATGCCTCCGACGCGTGCTCCATCCGCCGGGAAAACGCCGTCCGGGAGGAACTGCGCCTCGGCCGTCGCACCGGCTACGGACTCGAAAGTCTCTTTCTCGCCAGATTGCGATAGAGGAACGCCCTTATTTCTGTACCGGATCTGTTGCTGGCAGATTTCGTCAGGGGCGGAACTCCGGTGGCGCCAGGCACCCGGAGACTCCGCCCCGACGACGTCTGTCCGCTCTCCGCAGGTGTCTCGCTAGTGCCCCTTACGTGACTGCGGAAGCCGGAACTCGATCGTCCGATCGTTGCCGCTTGACGGGTGCTGAATGTTCACCCAGCCCCGCCGCTTGTTGAACGGATCGAAGTAGAAGCCGCTGAATTCGGATTGTCAACCGGCGTGAGATTCTGACCCCGGATCGGCGTCGAATGTTGACCCCCTACTCACGGTGTTTGAAGCGCCAGGATTCGTTCCCGGTCTCGATGATCTCGCAGTGATGGGTGAGCCGATCGAGGAGCGCCGTGGTCATCTTGGGGTCGGTGAAGACCTGCGGCCATTCGGCGAAGGCGAGATTGGTCGTCACGATCAGTGAGGTCCGCTCGTAGAGCCGACTGATCAGATGGAAGAGGAGCTGGCCGCCCGATTGGGCGAACGGCAGGTAGCCGAGCTCGTCCAGGACGACGAGGTCGACGCGGGTGAGTTGATCGGCCAGTCGACCTGGACGACCGGCCTTGTTCTCGGCCTCGAGCTGGTTGACGAGGTCCACGACGTTGAAGAAGCGCGCCTTGGCGCCCTGCCGGACACACGTGCGGGCGATGCCGATGGCCAGATGCGTCTTGCCGGTGCCCGTGCCGCCAATGAACACGACGTTGCGCTGCTGCGCCAGGAAGGCGCCGGTCGCCAGCTCCTCGACGAGCGCCCGATTGACCGGCGAGTCCGCGAAGGCAAACTCGGTCAGGTCCTTGGCCAGGGGCAGCTTCGCGATGCCGAGCTGGTAGCGGATCGAGCGCGCCTGTTTCTCGGCGATCTCGGCCCGCAGCAACTCGCCCAGGATGACCTCGAACGCCCGTTGCCGCTTGCGGCCGGCGGTCACGACCTCGTCAAAGTCGGCGCGCATCCCGGCCAGCTTGAGCTGGCCGAGGAGATCCATCAGCTCATGCCGTTGCATACGGCCCCCTCACGCAGATTGTCGTAGCGGGCCCAGTTGGCCACCGGGGCAGCGCGCAACGCCAACGCACCGGGCGTCAGCACGTCGGGGGGACGGTCCGGTTCCCGTTGCCGCGCGAGGACATTGAGGATCACGTCCGCACTTGCAACGCCGGCGGCGAGCGCCTCCCGACAGGCCGCTTCGACGGCCCCAAGCCCGTCACTGAGCACCGCACTGAGGATTGTGACGACCTGCCGGTCGCCGTCCTCGAGCCGGGTGAGCTGGCGCTGGACGCGGCCCACCGCCCCCGGCAGGACCCAGCCCTTGAACGGCGCGCCGTTGCGCAGCGCCCCCGGCTTCCGGCTCAGCACCGGCACGTAGTGCCACGGATCGTAGCTGGTCTGCCCGCGTCCAAACCGGCGCGCATGTTCGCCGATGATCACCCCGTCCTGGCGGATCACGACCCGTTCGGCGTAGGCCGCGATCTCGACCGGCCGGCCGACGGCCCGGGCCATGACGCTGTAGCGGTTGTGGTCGAACCGCACCAGGCACGTCTTCGACACCGTGCCAATCTGGAGACGACTGCCCTCGAATGGGCCGCGATAGGGAATCAACGCGGCCCACTCGGCCTCGAAGACCTCGAAGATGGTGCGCGTCGGGTCGTCCGGATGCGGCTGACGACGGGCCGAGGCCACGCCCTGGTCGAGCAGCCACGCATTGAGCTCCGCGTAGCTGGCGAACCGCAGCCGCGGCGTGAACCACCGCTCGCGGATCGTCCCGACCTGGTTCTCGACCTGGCCTTTCTCCCAGCCGGCTGCCGGGGTACACGCCACCGGCTCGACCAGGAAGTGGCTGCACAGCTGGGCAAAACGTCGATTGAACTGCCGGGCCTTGCCGACGAACACCGCGTCGACGGCCGTCTTCATGTTGTCGTAGATCCCGCGCCCACAGGCACCGCGATAGAAGGCGAACGCCCGGTTGTGGGCGTCGAAGACCATTTCCTGCGTCTCGCGCGGGTAGGCCCGGACGAACGGCATCCGGCTGTGACACAGGCGCAGGTGGGCCACCTTGACCGTGGTCGTCACACCGCCCAGCACGACGATCTCGTGGGACCAGTCGAACTGGTACGCTTCGCTGGGGTCGAACGTCAACGGGATGTAGGCCGTCCCCACCTGACCGTGGGCGCGGCGCCACCGCTGCGCGTAGCGGCGCACGGCATCGTAGCTGCCGGCATACCCAGCATCACGGAGCAGGTCCCACATCCGCATCAGCGTCAGCCGCTCCCGCCGCGACTGACTGAGGCGGGCCGTCAGCAGCGCCTCGAGCTGCGCCTGGAAGAGGCCCAGCTTCGGGTAGACCGTCGGTGCCTGCCGGTCGTAGCGAAACGCGGTCTCGTCGCGCCGGAGTACCTTCCGGACCGTGTTCCGCGAGACGCCGCGTGTCCGGGCAATCGCCTTGATGCTCTTCCCGTCCTTGAAGTGATCCCGCCGAATCGCTGCAATCGTCTCCACTATCAACATCCCCTCTGTGTCGGCGCCACGCCGGACACGCACACATCACGAGGGGGTCAATTTCCGACGCCGATCACCCCCCC
>JAQBVV010000003.1 GCA_027622905.1 Acidobacteriota bacterium | reverse complement strand
ACCGGATCGATATCGACGAACACGGGGGTCGCGCCAACAAGACCGATTACTTCACATGAACTGATCCAAGTGAATGGCACGGTGATGACTTCATCGCCCGGACCTACGCCAGCGGCCAGCAACGCCACATGCAAGGCGCTCGTTCCCGAATTCACCGCGACGGTGTGCGCGGTCCCGCAATACGACGAGAAGTCACGCTCGAATCCTTCGACCGCAGGGCCAAGCGCAAACTGGGCATTCTCGAGGACGTGCCCGACCGCCGCGTCGATTTCAGTCTTGAGGCTGCGATACTGCGCCTTCAGATCGGCGAGCGGTATCACCTACGGTTTCTCAAGCACCAGCACACGCCCCTTGTGGCCCCAGTCCATTTTTGCCTCAAGGTCAGGACGCGAGCGACATCCTTCAAGGACGAACATCAGCCGCAGCATGTCCTTGTTCAGCAGTGTGATGTGGGAGGGATCGACATCGAACTGCGTCGTGAAATCAAGGAGGCTTTCCGGGCTCGGATGAAACCTCGTCGTGACGTAAATAAACCGTGACGTCATCCGTGCCATGTTGGCCACGGCCTGCTTGACCTGCAGGACCGTCAAATGCTCGAGCACCTCCCGGCAGATGACCAGGTCGTATGCCGCATCCGGCTTCAACGTCGAGTCCCCCACCTGCCCTACGGATATCCGATCGCGCACCTCCGGAGTCGCCAGCTCCATGCTGCTCTGGGCAAAATCGATCCCGTCAACGTCCACGCCAAGTTCGTAGAGAAGGTGCATGAGCGCGCCGGGTCCACAACCAAGGTCAAGAACCTTGGTTGGCTGGAACACCTCCTTGATGAGGGCCGGATTCTTTCCCTCGATTTCGCGTCGCGTTTCAAGGTTGTAGTTGTTGCCGGCATCGCGCCAGTCACCGGTAAAGTACTCGGCATCGTAGTGTCCGGCTGCAACGGCGTGCTGATCGGCAACCCGCCGCTCAAACTCTGTAATATTCATCGTGTGGTCTGCTTCGAAGACAAAAATTGTTCAAGAATCCGGGTCGACGAATCGATCACCGTATCCAAATAGACGATGCCGATGTCGTGCTCGGCACAGATGCGCAACTGGTCTGGCGGCAATCGACCCTCCCAGTCCTTCCCTTTTATGTAGTATCGAGGTCGCAGTTCGCGGAGGATCGCCTCGGTGTCGTACTCATTGATGTGGGTATAGGAGATGTGTCTGATCGCATCCACGATCGCCGCTCGGTGATCTTCGGGGAGCAGCGGCGGATGCTTGCTGCTGACGTAGCGATCCGAAGCGACATTGCAGAGCAAGGGCACATCGACCGCCGCGGCCGCGGCCCGAAAATACTCGATGTGGCCCTTGTGAAGAGGGTCGAACGCGCCATCGACCATCCCGACCGCCCCGCGATACTCCTGCAAACCCTCGAACGAAACAATCACGGCTGGACGAGCAGTCCTTTGTCCTGCAGCTCCTGTAGCGCCCTGTCGAAAAAATCCTCCGCGACATCCGGCGTCGTTCTGGCCCACTCGATGAGTTCGGCGAACCCCTGCTCGAGCGTCACCCGTGGCTCGAACCCCAGCGTCGATCGCGCGCGCGTAATGTCAGCGGTGTTGTGACGAATGTCGAACGTGCGCCCCGTCTGGGTGACCTGAGGCTCGATCGGCGTATCCAGCAACCGCGCGAGCAACCGCGCGATGTCCAGGATCGTGACCGTCTGGCCCGACCCGATGTTGACAGGCAGATAGTCGGCCCCCGGCTTCTCCAGCATCAGCACGAGACAGTCGACCACGTCATGGATGGACACGAAGTCCCGAAGCTGACCTCCATCCTCAAAGACCACCGGCTGCTTCTTGTTGAGCAAACGGCTCAGCCAGATGGCGGCGACGCCTGCGTAGGGATTACTGAGACTCTGCCGCGGCCCGTAGACATTGAAAAAACGGGGCGCAACCGACGGGATCCCGTACGTCTTCCCGATGAGGAGGACCATTTCCTCCTGGTGGTACTTCGTCATCGAATAGATGTTGTCGCGGTATAGCGGCTTGTCTTCCGGTGTCGGAACCGACACCGCGTGGCGCCCGCAGTGCGGACAATGCTGCTCCCAGTCTCGCGCGGCCAGCTGCTCGGCTGGCCTGATTCCAGGCGCCACCGTGCCACAGTCAGCGCACTGGTAGGCTCCTTCGCCATACACCCCGATCGACGATGCCACGACGACCTTCTCGACATGGTGCTTGGCGTTGACCAGGATATCGAGCAGCAGGGCCGTCCCTCGGGTATTCACGTCGACGTACCGGTCGACCTGGTACATGCTCTGGCCAACGCTGACCGCTGCACCAAAGTGCACGACCGCGTCTGCGGCCAGTACGAGCGGCTCGAAGGCGGCACGATCTCGAACGTCGCCGCGCACGTATACCGCTCCGGGGTTGGCGTACGACGGCCATCCTCCCGTGCGATGTACCTGCGGCTCCAGGCTGTCGAGCACGGTGACCAGATACTCTCTGGCCACAAGACGATCGACCAGGTGTGAACCGATGTACCCGGCCCCTCCTGTCACCAACACCGACCGAATCGCCATTCAGGACACCTCGGCGCCCGACGCGGCGGTGACGCCGCGCAGCGCATCTAGATTCAACGTCGAAAATCTGCCGGTCTGCATTCGCCGGCACAGGGATCTTATCGCGTACAGATGGGCGGTCAGATACCGATCGTCCTGGTAGACGGCGAGCGTGTCCACGCCAAGCAGCGGCGCCAGCCAGGCAAGTCCGCCACACGTGCCGACAAACCGCCTGGCACCCGCGATGACACGAGTCTGCAGACCGAGGTTGGTCCGTGGGTCAAGCGACGGCCGCAGCGTCGTCACGCCAGGAATCCCTTCAAACGCATAGTCCTTGTGCTCATCCACGCTCCACGCGGTGTCGAGCATCACCACAGGCATGCTGGCGGCGAGCCCCCTGACCAGCTCGTACAACGCCTGTCGATTGCGCTCGCTGTCCGGCAGTGCGGGACCCGTGTAGAACTTGACCGCCGCATAGTCCGGTGGCAGTCCCAGACCATCTGGCGCAAGTTCCATCGCGCCAGCGCGGAGGAAGTTCGTGTGACGAAACAGGAAGTCGATCGACCGGTCACCGTGCCAGAACGCGCGGAACAACTGGTACATGACGCCGGGATGCCACACGACTGCGTCACGAATCCCAAGCCGCTCCGTGGCGGCCCGAACCATGTCGCGGTCGAAATCAGAGGGGACCATCTGCTTCTGATCGCCGCGTTCCCGGCGAGCCGATGCCTGGTCAGCGAACTCGTCGGGTGTGATGAGATCGAAGATCTCAACGTATCGGGTCGCGATGCCGCCGTACCAGGCCTGCGTGCCGCCGCGCGACAGTGCGACGACGCGCTCTGGCCGAACGCCATAGTAGTCAACGGCCCAATGCAGAAAAGGAATCCAGTACAGCACCTCGTATCCGACCTCTGATGTCCACGGACCCGCGACGATCGTGCCTCGATGCGACGCCGCGCGGGCAAGCACACGATGTACCCGACGTTCGGTCCGATACGGACTCACGACATGGTCATCGAAACGCGCGACCCGCTTTCGAGCCCGCTCGATCGCGGCACGACCCCGTAGCATCCGCGCCCGCACGAGTACGGGTGCTCTGGAGAGGAGCTCTCCCTGTCGCCGTGCCTTCCTTCCAAGGCGGCCTGACACCTGCACGGCGGAGCGCCAGTGCCGCTCGGCCCGTCGCCAGCGGACACCCGCGACGTTCAGCGCTGCTCGTGCCAGGTTCGGCATGCGCATCAAAACGACCGCTGACCGTCGCCGACGCCCAGGCCACGGCCGGCAGTCAATCCGGCGATTGTCAGCCCATGCAGATCCACGGGTGAAAACGACCCTGCGCCAGTTCGGCCATAGACGCGGCGCGCCAGATGCAGGTGCGCATGGAGGAACGACGCGTCCGCCAGGACTGGAACTGTCGCGACTCCCAGTAGCGGCGCCAGCCAAGCCAGCCCACCGCAGGTCCCAAGAAACAGCCGCGCTCCCGAAATGACTTGCGTCTGCACGGCGAGGTTGGTGCGCACGTCAAGGCGTCCACTGAGGCTGACCACCCGCTCGTTCATGCCGAGATCGTAGTCGGCATGGTCATCGAGTCCGAGGCCGGTCTCCAGCTGCACGACCGGCAGCCATTCGCTCAAACCATGTACAAGGGCCCGCAGCTGCGTGCGTACGGCAGGCTCATCAGGTAGCGAGCGCGCCGCATACAGCTTCACCGCAGCGTACTCGTCGGGCAGCTGAACCGGGAGTGTGGCGGCAGGTGGTGTCACCCGTGTATATCTGGTGTGCCGCTCGGCGAAACCCAGTGTCTCCTTCCCGGACCAGAATGGCGCGAACCAGCGAAACATCAGCGATGGGTGCAATACCGACACGTCGGGGTCCAGACCAAGTCCCTCAACAGCCCGCCGGACGAGGCCGCGATCGAACTCAGAGACGTCTCGCTGCTTGAGCGTCCCGGCGGCAACGCGGTCGGACAACTCGCTCGCCGTCGCGTAGTCAAACACCTCGACGTACCTCGACGCGATGCCCTGGTACCAGCTGGCAGTCCCTCCACGCGATAGCACGATCAAGCGCTCTTCGGGAATCCGGTACGCGGCTGCGATCCAACGCAAAAATGGCACCCAGTAGAGCACCTCGTAGCCGACCTCGGAGAGCCAGGGACCAACAATCACCGGCTGCGTCCCGGCGAGCACGCGTTCGAGGTCTCGCTCGACCCCCCACTCCTCGTGCCACGTCGACCACTGCTCGCCGACTCGGTGGGCACGTGACCGCCAGCGCGACACTATCCTCACCGCCTGGCCTCCCGCGCCACCTCGACGACCTCCAACAGATCGGCATCACCGTTCGACGCCAGTACGTCCCGCGCCAGATCGAGGTGCCGCATGGAAAAGCCACCCGGGTCGGAGTGATAGCTCACGGCGGGGACACCACAGAGAGGCGCGAGATACGCGAACCCGCCGTAGGTCCCCACGAAGCGGCGAGCACCGGCAACAATGGCCGACTGGACCGCCAGGTTGTTCTCTGGCGTCAAGAGATCACGAATACTCTGCAAGGCCGCGACGTCAGGCTCACATGGCGCGTGGTCGTCGACGGCAACTCCTGTCGACAGCGAGATCACCGGACCCTCTTCCGAGAGCGCTTGAATCGTCCGGTGCACGAATGCGCGGTTCTCCGGCGTGTCCTTGAAGCAATCGTTGAAGTAGAACTTCACTGCCGTGTAATTCGCCGGAAGGTCCACCGCAATCGGTGGGGGCTGTAGCAGGGCGAATCGTGTGTATCGCCGTACCCACGCAAGAGGCCGGTGTCCCCACCAGTACGGCGCGAAGAGCCGGTACATCGTCGACGGGTGGAGCACCGACACGCCCTGCCCCTCGGCCCGAGACACGGCGCTGACGATATCGTCGTCCAGCGGCGCCGCCGCGACCTGCTTCTGCTCTCCGAATTGCCCGTGACGGTCCTGATTCCTCCGCCGGAACTCCTGCGGCGACATGAATGACAGCGCGTCGTACGACCTAGCCGCACACGCCCCGTACCAGGCTGCAGCGCTACCGCCACGCGAGACCGCGATCAGGCGCTCCGGGGCCACGTCGTAGTGCTCTGCAAACCAGCGCAGGAACGGAATCCAGTACAACAGTTCGAAGCCGACTTCCCCGAGCCACGGGCCGAGCACGACCACCTGGTCACCACGAGCCAGCGTCAGCAGCTGGCGCTCGATCTGGGCGGCCCTTCTCGTGGCAACCGCGCGAGCCAGGACGCGACGGATCGGCGCGGGCACCACGCGCCGCACGCGGCTCTGTCCGCGTCGCTCCAACGTCACCCGCAGCACGATCGTCGGAAATGTGTATCCACAGGGTTCGTCACTCGAATCACTGCCCTACCGACACGGGTACCCGCGCTGCGACCAACCCCGAATACCCTGCGGCGGCGACGTGCACGCGCGCGCCAGCCGGAAGGAGGGCTATGGCCTTCGACGTTCGTCAACCTCTCACCGTGTCAACCGCCAGAGACGCCAGCCCATCGGTCTGCATCACCGCGCTCACGTCCAGCGTCTCGAACCTGGCCGCACCCATCCGTCCGTAGACCTGACCAGCAAACATGATGTGCGAGGCAAGAAAGCGATCCTCCGCGTATACCGCCGTCGTGTTGACACCAAGCATCGGCGCTATCCAGGCCACGCTTCCGCATGTACCGATGAACCTCTCGGCCCCGGCGATCACCGACGCTTGCACGCCGAGGTTCGTCCGCGGCGTCAGCCGATCATGCAGACTCCGCACGTTCGGGATGTCGCGAAACAGATAGTCCTCGTGCTCGTCGGTCGCCATCCCCGTGTCGAGCGTCACGACCGGTATCCGGCGGGCCACCGTGCGCACCAGGTCACGCAGGGCTCCGCGATGCGCGGATGTGTCTGGCAGCGCCGCCCCGGTGTAAAACTTCGCGGCGACATAGCGCGCTGGCAGGTCGAGATCGGACGCCGGCTCCACGCTCAACGGCAGGTGCCGGGTATGGGACACGACGAGGTCGAGCGCACGATTGCCGAGCCAGAACTGGTTGAACAGGCGGTACATGAGCGACGGGTGACACACCGCCGCGTCCTCCAGCCCCGTCTGGCGCCTGACGGCTGAGAGGATGTCGCGATCCAGCGAACCTTGAACCGTCTGCTTCTGGCCTCCAGACTCGTGTTCTTCCCGGCGCTGTGCATTCCGGCGGCTGAACGTGTCCGGAGTTACGTGATCGAAGATCTCAACGTACCCGTCCGCCACGTCCCTGTACCAATCGGCAACGCCCCCCCGCGAGACGGCCACGACCCGCTCCCGGTCGACGCGATAGCGGTCCTCGAACCACCGGAGAAAGGGTATCCAGTACAGCACCTCGAACCCCACCTCCGACAACCAGGGTCCCACGATGATCGGCCGTCGACCGCGTGCCACTGCGGCGATGGCGCGTTCGACGTTCCACTCCGAGTGACAGGCGGTCGCGGCCTCGCGCAGACGGTCGAGTCGCCTGGCCAGCTTGACTCCACGCTTCGGGACAGCCGCCGCACGCCGCCACGCCTTGGCAGAGAGGTTCCTGGCAGCCGTCAGCGGATCGCGCGGGCGATCACGCATCCGCCACGCGAAGCCGGCGCTCCGCCTCAGCCCAGTCTCGCGGCGTGTCGATCGTGATCGACTCCGCCTCGTCAAGAACGAGGGGACGGCAGTCACGTCCGTAAATACTCCGCGTCTCCTGAAGCGTTCGACTCCAGAACGCGTAGACCGTCCCGTCCCGGACGAACGCCGCCCGCGCATCCTGCCGCCTGGTCACATGCTCGCCCTCGGCCAGGAACGGCTCCAGTCGCCCGGCAACCACACGCATCACATAGTCCGGGGAAAGATGCCTCGGGAGTTCGACGACTGTCACCACGGAGTCGGCGCCGGATGTCCGAAGCTGCTGCACGGCCCGCCGAATGTGCTCGCCGCGCCGCAGGGGAGAGGTCGGCTGCAGAAGGACGACGATGTCCGCGACCCATCCGTCGTTCCGGAGCGCGTCCACGGCGTGCTCGATCACCGGGAACATCGGCGTGTCGTCACGCGCAAGATCGGCAGGCCGGAGAAACGGCACGTCCAGTCCTGCCCGCCGTCCCTCGGCGGCTATCCGTTCAGAATCCGTCGATAGCACGATCCGATCGACAACGCCTGAAGCGGTCGCTGCCGCCGCTACGTAGTCGAGCAACGTACGCCCGGCCAGCAATTTCGTGTTCTTGTCAGGGACACCTTTCGAGCCGCCTCGGGCGGGAACCAGCGCGAGGACCCTCGGTGTACTCACGGTTGCGACGCGTTCTGCACGAATCGAATCTCACGCCACAAAGCCCTGACATCCTCGTCTGAGGGCGAGCACGACGCGGGCTGGGATGGTCGCGCGACATAGCTCACATGGAGATGATCGGCGGCGAAGTCCGTTCGTACGACATCAAAACCGGCCTGCCTCAGATACGCGACCATCGTCGATTCGGTGAGGTAGTACGGGTGATCGATCTTGATCGCCTCTTCAATGGACCAGTTGCGCAGGTAGGCCGCCCGGAAGTCCACGATGTCCACGAAGAGAAGGCCGGTTGGAGCCAGGAGCGCTCTGACGCGGCGCAGCGTCCCCCCGATGTCGAGCAGGTGGTCGACCGTCTGACACAGCAGCACGACATCGAAACATCTATCGCCGAAATCTACGGTCTCAACGAGGCCTTCGATCGTCTCGATTCCGAGTCGGTGCGCCTCGGCAGTCTCGAGCGGAGCGGGATCCACGACCGTCGCGCTCAGTCCGAATCGCTGCGCGATCGCGCGCGCGACGACCCCGGTCGACCCGCCGATGTCGAGTAGCGTCCGATAACCGTGACCAGCCAGATACGGTGCCAGCAGGTCCCCACGCTCACGGGCGTACTCGCGCTGTTCCTGCTGGATGCTGCGCGCGTCAATCACACGCCCGTGATACGCGCTGACGAGCGGGCGGTACGTGTCCGCGTAGAACTGCCCGTACGCCTCGCCCGTCATGACCGGATCGAGAAACACCAACCCGCAGCCACCGCATCCGACGGCCGTGGCGCTATAGCCGTAACGGTCCACATGCGTGAGTCCAGTGAACGCCGACCCGCCGCAGAGATTGCAGTGCCCAACCGACCCCTTCGGCTGACGCCCGTAGTCAAATCCCAGCGCCGCGATCCGTGTCGCGCGCCTGTCGCGTTCTTCGGTCGTCATCAATACGTCAGGCGCTTCTCAACCCGAAGTTCGCGCTGTGCCAGCGCGTCGGCGATGCGCTCGCCGGCCCGACCGTCACCATACAGAACATCCGCTGCTGGTTTACCGCGCCGCATGTGCTCCTGGACGGCACCCACGATCGCACGTCGATCATGATCGACGTCGATCACGTTGTGCCCTCGCTCCCGCCCGAACTGCCGTGTTCCGATGTTGACTGCCGGGACGCCCAGGAACGAACCTTCGCGAATGGCAACGCTGGAATTGCCAACGATCGCCGTCGCACCACACAGTAGCCGCAGGAAATCTTCCGGTGACATGTTCCGAAAAAAATGAAAGTTCTCGGGTTTTTCCTGCTCCCGGAACATCCTGATCCCCTTGGACGTGCCATCTGATCCCGCATCGACGTTCGGCCAGAACCACAACACCGGCAGGCCGAGATCTTTGACGGCGTACAGCGTTTCGCCCACCTGCTGCCGAGCCTCGTTCCACTCGGTCGTGACGGAATGCTGCATCACGACCAGGTACCCTCTCGACAAGTCCCCCCGCGGTCCCACACCGCCGTACTTCTCGAATGGGTCGAAATCGAGCGACGGCCTGAGCTGCACCTGTGCCGCGATGTCAATCGACGGACACCCGGTCAGCACGACCGTATCCGGTTCTTCGCCGAGCCTGATGACGCGCTCGCGCGAGAGCGCGGTCGATACCAGATGGAGGTTCGAGAGCTTCGTGACCGCGTGGCGAACCTTCTCGTCGATCGAGCCGGTCACTTCTCCGCCCTGCACGTGGACAACCGGGATGTTCATGTACGACGCGGCGACAGCTGTCGCGAGGGTTTCGTATCGATCTGCCACGGTCACAACGGCGTCAGGTTTCAGGTTGTCAAACACCGTGGCGAGCTCCACCAGTCCGAGGCCCGTGGACTTGGCCGATGTCACAAGGTTCTCACCCTCGAGCACCATGAACACCCGCGCAGCTGGCTCGAAACCGTCATGTTCGATGGCCTGGATCGCATTGCCGTACCGCTCGAGCAACGCCGAGGCGCCCACGACCAGCTGCAACTCCAGATCCGGGTGATCTCGAATGGCCTGGAGCGCCGAACGAATTCGGGAATAGCTCGGCCTCGCCGTCACCAGCACGCAGATACGACGCCGTGGCGTCGTCCACGGCGACGCTACCATGGCGCCTGCACGCCTGTGCGCACCCAGTTCTCAAGTGACAGTTTCACGTTCTCAGTCCTCTGTATGCCGACATGCCAAGCGGTGCCAGTGCGTCTTAAGCGATAGCTGTCGCGTCTGTGTCAGCGCGCAGCAAGTACAACGCTGTTTCGCGATTCACGCCGCTGATGGCCCTCCCGGCTTGGGGTGCGTCGGCACGCAGCGCCGCAACCTTCGTTCGGAGCGAGGCGATCCGCCGCGAGGGCCTCGACAACCAGACCGCCAGATCGCCCTTGAGGCTCATTCCCGACAGACTTCCGGACGGGTCGTGCGGAGCGAGCTACTCAAGGTCCTCCGTTCGGATCTGCTCGTCTGCGACGAGCGAGCGGCGAAGACGGCGACCGACCACGCTCGCCAGCTGATTCGCCGGGATCCCCGTACCCGGCTTCTTCATGCCGAGGTGGGACTCCGTGAGCACCGTGCCGACCGGCAGGTCGCCCTGAGCGACGAGGCTCTTCGTGAAGATGTCGCGAAGCGCACTCACGTCTCTGGCGGCAGCGTCCTTGTCGACGGGATTCGCCTGCATGCGCTCCACGAAGCGTACGCCGTCAACCAGCACCCGCAACTCCTCCATGGTGACCGACGCGGGTACGTCCGGACCGAACATGCCCCGACTCATGGTGACATGTACTTCCAGCACGTCAGCGCCGAGCGCCGCGGCAGCAATCCCTGGGTACACGGTACCCGAGTGATCGGAGAGCCCCACGAAGCAGCCGTAGCGATCGCGAAAGACCTGCATCATGTTCAAGCCGATTCGCTCGGGAGGACAGGGATAGGCCGTGGTGCACTGCAATACCGCCAGCTGCACGCCAGCGTGTCGGACGCGCGCAACGGCGGAGTCCAGTTCCGAGAGGTCGCTCATGCCGCTTGACAGAATCACCGGCCGCCCCGTCGCCGTCATCGCGTCCAGCAGCGGCAGGTTGCCTACCTCGCCGGAACCGACCTTCCACATCGCCATGCCAACGCGGGTCAGCATCTGGACAGCTTCCCGCGAGAACGGCGAGCTTAGAAACACCAGGCCCCGGTCGCGTGCGTGATCCGCAAGTCCCTGCCACTCGGCCTCGGAAAATTCGAGGCGCTTCCAGTAGTCGTAACGCGTCGCATCCTTCCGACTGAACGCCACGCGAAATGGTTCCGTGGCCGTGCTCTCGGCCTCCGCGATATGCGTCTGGAACTTGACGGCGTCGGCTCCCGCGCGCGCGACCTCGTCGACGAAGGCGTGCGCGTAGCCGAGGCTCCCGTCGTGCGCAAGCCCCACCTCTCCGATGATGAAGCTGCGCCCGGTCTGCAAGCCTGACGGACTCGACGACATCAGATGTGCACCGCCGCAGCCTCGAACTCCCGGTCACCATCGTCCAAGCAGCGGCCATGAGATCGCTGTGCTCGCAACAGGACTCTGGTCAACGGCCTCTCAATCACGATCGGGTCGCCGCACCGGTCGATCATCTAGGGCACTCCTACTCCGGCCTGCTGTTCCTTGTCGACTCGGCCCAGCGACAAACGGACCACATCGACATCCTTGACATCCAGCGGCACGAACGAGCCGCTCCTCAGGCTCGAAAAGACGCGCTTCGACACCTCAAGATGGTCGAAACGAAATGCCGTGGGATTGGAGAAGAAGGCGACCGCGTTGGTGCCGCAGAATGGCGCCAGATACGAAAAACCACCATAAGTGCCAACAAAGGCACGCGCACCGCAGATGATGCGCGTCTGTACCTCCAGGTTGGTCTCCGGGGTCATCAGATGCTCGACCGAGTGCAGCCGATCTCGGCGCGGCATCGTGAAGTCAGAATGGTCGTCATAGCGCTGCCCTGTATTGAGAAGGACCACGTCCGTGGTCTGCGAGATATCCGCGAGCACCTGCGCGATGAACGCGTTGTTCGCCGCCGAGTCCGGAAGCGCGGAGTTTGCGTAGAACTTGACCGCCACGTAGTCACGTGGCAATGCAGCCGCGAGGTCGCCAAGGGGAAGCTTTGGCAGTTGCCGAAAAATGCCGAACGCCTCCACCAGCGTGATCGGTGCCTGTTGCCGCCAGAAGACGTTGAACAGGTTGTACATCAGCGACGGATGCAGGATCTTGACCTTGTCCAGACCGCGTTTTCGTTTGACGCGCTCGATGACTTCGCGATCGAAATCGCCAATATCAAAATGCTTCAGGCGCCCCCTCTGCTCATGTACCCGGGTTTCATTCCTGAGCCGAAACTCATCAGCCGTGTAGAGCGAGAGGATGTCGTGATAATGGGGGGTGATGTGTCGGTACCAGGGCGCAGCACCGCCCCGCGACACCACGATCAGCTGGTCGTCATGCAGACTGGCGTACGACTTCACCCAGGCAAGAAACGGAATCCAGTACAACAGTTCGAAGCCGGCCTCGGTGAGCCACGGACCGACGATGATCGGTCGATCCTGGCGTCCCAGCATCGTCACGAGTTCCTTGGTTTCGTCAACCTCCGGCACGCCCGGAAACCGAAGGTTCTTCGCCGGGTCACGATGTTTGTTGAGCTTGGGCGTCAAGATGGCTCCCGTCCCCTGACGAAGCTGCGGCGGCTCCTCGCCCACGATCCGCCTCAGCCGAGTCACGGCGAAATGACGAATCTTCAGGAACACCTGCTTCTTCGCGTGGCGACGGAAACGACGGTACTTGTACCTCGACTCCTTTCGCAGCGGCTGCGTCGCGTATCTGAGCTGTGCGAAGGCAAGCCACGGCAAGAGCAGCGCTCGGGCCACGATCGCCGCTGGCGGTGCGCCGACCCGGGTTGGTGACGGGACCAAGGCCACATCTTCAATCGCGCGTGCGAACCGTGGGGTGGCCGGCTCGTCCAGGCCGTAAGGTCGGATGAACCCCTCGGTAAAACGCCGCGCCCGCTCGATGCCCGGTCCCGGATCAGCCAGCGCCGCCGCAAGCTGGGTCACGTGCTCCCCGAGGCTGCGAGCTGTCTCCAGCAGTCCGCCGCCAACCCCGAGCAGATAGTGAAAGTGAATGGTCCCTTCCTGGTTGTCTTCGGAAATTTCCGGTACCAGTATCGAAAGCACTGGCTTCCCGGCAACCCCCGCTTCCAGGAACGCGCTCGTGTTGAGTCCAACCACAGCGGACGCGTAGTACAGCGAGTCGAAATAGTCGTCCTTGGTGCCAGGGTCGACGGGGTGACTGCCGAACAACGTGACGTTCCTGAATCCTGTCAGGTCAACCTGCTGCCACTCGTCAAGGCGCCGAGGGTGCGGCCGGATCAACAGACCGGCCTCACGAAGCGCTGGGTCGGCGCTGCCGCGGACCTGCTGAATCCAGCTCTCCGCGAATCGCGCCTCGTTGGCGGTGTTCTTGAACAGCGACGAGCACACGTAGAGCACGAAGGGACGCCCCGGGTCGAGTCCCGCGCGTTCGCAAAATTCATCACGCGAGCGTGATGGCTGACGCCCGAACCACTGGTCGTAGCACTGCGCGCCCGTCACGACCACTCGCTCGGCCGGAACGCGATGGAATTCGATCGCTTCCTTCTTCTGCGTCTCGTTCCACACTGTCACGAGATTCGGGGCCGCCCGCAATAAGCCCTTGCTGGACAGGTGATCCCAGCTGCCTACGCACAGCACCGTCCGCAAACCGAGCGACCGGGCGCTCACAAAGTGATCGAGCTGCGGTGATCCGAGATCGACCAGCGGCGTGATCAGCACAACGTCTGGCGCTTGCTCCTCAAGGTACGCCGTGAGTTCGCGACTCCGGGGCACGGCCTGTTCGAACTGACGCAGACACCAGCGAATCACTCGCCGACCGGCTGGTCCTCGTAACACCGGCAGCTTCACCAGCCACCGCACCAGGGACGGCGTTCGCTCCTCGGATCGTCCTCGTAAGCGAGGAGTCGAGTCGTACCGAGGATCGAGAAAGCGCAGGTAGTCGATGCCCAGACGGAGTTTCCGTCCGAGGTCCGCCCAGGCACCAGCCTGTCGCCCCGGCGTCCATCCAACAGTTACCGCGGGGTACCGCACGGCAAGGCGCTCGACCAGCTCCGCGCCACCCAGCTCCTCCTCGCGATCGGCCGACAGGTGAATGGTGTGGCCACGCTCGGCCAGTTCGGCAATGGCCGACTCGAAGAGGCGCAGGTACGAGAAATGACGAGCGAGAAACAGAATCTTCATGCGGATCTTCGCCACGGGCGCTCTCGTCCCGTGAGCCTGGCGCACAGGCGCTCGGCACAGGGCGTGGCGCCTGCCTTTCGTAAAGTGATCAGCACAGTATAGAGGGCGAGCAACGCTGCGTGCTTCACCCGCTTGTACACCCACCTCGGCCATCCGAACACCGATAACAGGCCGCGCTGCGCGCTCGACTTGCCGTAGTGCCGCCATGCGTAGGCGACCGAATATTCGAGCACCATACCGGCAACCTCACCACGTGAGAGCTGAAGCGAGGAGCCCCCGGGATACGCGTAGGTCGTCCAGAGTGAGCGCGCGTGCAGGTACCAGGCGGGGGTACGGGCAGACGGCCTCGGTGCGCCCGGCGCGAAGAGCGAGTCTCGCTGACGTCCGACACTTCCCTCCGCGAACTGGCGACGACACCAGAGAACCTCGGGCACCTGGCGAATCTGCCCCTGCAACGAGAGTTCCGCGATCAGGAGGCGATCGGGCGACAGTACCCCACGAAACACACCGGCGCGGCGTACTGCCTCCGCGCGCATGAGCCCGTACACGGCGTCACCGGCCGCCAGTGAGTCGCTGCGACTCAGACGCCTCCAGCGCACTCGCCTGTCCACTATGCCTGCTGTCTCGAACTGGCGTGCGGGCTTTGCCAATGGCGCACCGTCCGGATCGATTCGCTGGGTCAGGGGATAGGCCAGCACGATCTCGGGGTGACCCGCAAGCGCGGAGACCAGCCTGGTCAGCCACTCCGGATGCCACCGATCATGGTCGCTGCCCCAGGCAAAGTACGTCGCTCCTGACGCAGCGGCCTCGTCAAACGCTGTTCGCCAGGCAACAACCATCCCGCGGCGCTCGGCGAACCTGAGATAGCGCACCCGCGCATCACGTCGCTCATACGCACGCGCCACCCCCTCGGTGCCGTCGGTCGATCCATCGTCGACGAGGATCAGATCGAAGTCCTCGAAAGACTGGGCCAGCAGCGAGTCGAGCGCCTCGGGGAGGTACGCGACACGATTGTGCAACGCCACCCCGATCGCCACCTGGCGCATCGTCGTGGTCACGGCGCCTGACCGATCATCGTCTTGACCCGTCCCTTGAACCGTGCCAGTTGCTTGCGCCACGCAGCACCAGAACCGCTCGACCGCACGATCCCCTTTGCGCCCGCGGCCACTCGCGCAAGCTGTTTCCGTCTGGTCTCAGCCCAATGCGCGCGCCGGCGTTCTCTGCGACGCGCATCGAGCACTCGCTGCTTCTCTGCAACACGCTGGGTCCGGGCCGCGGCGGCGGCCTGCTTCCGAGCAATCTTCCTGGATCTCCCTCGGTCGTTGTTCATCTCCGGCGTGTCGCGGAACAGCGGGCGCAACCATCCGGTCTCGGACGACTGCGCCACCCACAGCGCGAGCGGCTGGACCACCGTGCACCACGCTGGTGGCGCCTCCGGTGGGAGAGGCGCGGCTTCTGCGAGTTGCTCCACTGCGGCGACAAAGCCAGGTGTCGCCGGTACGTCGAGGCCATTGGGTCTGACGAAGGCGCGCACGAACCTGCGATTCTGTTCGTCGCGCTCATCGGGTTGCCGCAGGGCCGTCGCGAGCGCCGACAGGTGGTCGGGAAACTCGCGGGCCACCTTCAGTAATCCGCCTTCAACGTCTATGAGATAGCGGAAGTGCTGCATCCCTTCCTGGTACATCTGCATCTCAGGCAGCAGCAGCGAGTACACGGGACGACCGACGACCGCCGCCTCGAGAAATCCGCTCGTGACCAGACCAACCACGGCATGACTGTGATAAAGCGAATCGAAATAGTCGGCCTGCGCATCCGGACTGACGGGATTGCGTCCAAACAGCGCTACGTTTCCAAATCGTTCGAGCGAGACATCCTTCCATTCGTCCATGCGTTCCGGATGCGGTCGAACAAGAATCGATGCGTCACGCAATCCAGGATCCGCGCTCCCCCTGATCTCTTCCAGCCAACGCAGAATGAACTTGGACTCGTACGGGTTCGGCGTCAGGACCGAGCAGATATACAGGAGTATCGGATGGGCCGAGGACAGGCCGACGGCCCGACAAAAGTCATCACGATTCCTCGATGGCTGACGCCCAAACCAGCGGTCGTAGCACTGCGCACCCGTCACGACGATCCTGTCGGCCGGCACTCCATGCCACTCCATTGCCTCCCGACGCTGTGTCTCGTTCCACAGAATGACCCGATCGGGCACGTTCCGCAGCAGCGCTTTACTGGAGAGCTGATCCCAGCTGTACACACACACGGCGGTACGACGCCCGATCGCCCGGGCCGCTCTGAAGTGGTCAATCTGAGGCACGCGCCAGGCCGTCACCGAGGCCATGAGCACGACATCCGGATCCTCGGCCTCGATGAACGCACGACTGGCGGAACTGACCGGCATCACGGCTTCCGCGAGGCGCAGTGCGGCGGCGATGGCACGGCGTGCAACTCCGATCCTTCCGCAGCCAGCATCCATGAGCCAGAGGACGCTTCGGGGAATGCGTTCGCGGAGCGTCAGGCGCGTCTTGTAAAAGGTGGTGAAGGCCCCCTCATGAAAACGCACATAGTCTGAGGCGCTGCGCAGCTTGCGAGCCAGGCGAAACCAGGGCTCGGCATCGAGCGACGGCCCGAATCCATACGTGACCGTCGCATGCTCGGCCGCCAGACGCTCCACCAGCGGGCTACCGCCGATCGAGTCTGCCTCGTCGGCCACCAGGTGCACGTGATGCCCCCGCAGCGCGAGCGCGGCGATCGCCGACTCGAAGTTGCGCATGTATCCGAAGTGCGCGGCGCAAAACAGAACCTTCACGTTGCTGTCCCGCCACTGCGCGCGTTGAGCATCAGCTCAGCAAGCTCGAGGTCGAAGACGTCATCGATATCCAGGGACTCCTCGCGGGTCATGACCAGTCCTCGCGTATCGACACCGTAAAGAGTTCTCTGCTCGGTGAGCACCTGTGTCCGAACCGCCACGATGGCCGGCCCGTTACGCGCAAAGAGACGGGGCTTGTCCTGCCGCCGCAATTGCGCGGGCCCTGACACATAGGGCAGCAAGCGGTTGTCGTGCAGTTGCATCAGTGACTCTGGTGAGAACTGATGGGGTACAGGCACCACCGTCACAACCGAATCAGCGCCGGACCTCGTGAGCAGATCGACCGCGGCGTCGATCTGCTCCGCCCGGCGGAAGGGAGATGTCGGCTGCAGCAAGACGAGGATGTCGGCTCGATACGCCTCGCGCTGCTCGAGGGCATCGACGAGGTCAAGGAGGACGTCGAGCATCGGTGTTTCATCGCCCGCGAGATGCGATGGCCGGAGGAACGGCACGTCAGCACCGAGCTCCTTCGCCGCGGCCGCGATGTCCTGATCGTCAGTGCTCACCACCACCCGTGCGAGGACCGTGCTCGCGCGCGCCGCGTCGACGGTATAGGCGATGAGCGGCCGGCCGCCGAGCAAAGCCAGATTCTTGCGTGGAATGGCCTTCGAGCCTCCGCGCGCCGGGATCACCCCCAGAACCGTCAGTACTGGATCCGCTTCTGCACGTGTAACGAGGTCGTCGACAGGATGTCGGCTATGCGCGCACCAGCCCGTCCATCGCCGTAGATGTGTTCGGGAGAATACCGTCCCCGCTCGATCTGGCGCCGGACGGCGCCTACGATCGCGGCGCGTTCATGATCGACGTCCGCCACGTTCGAACCACGCTCGCGCCCATCCTGCCGGCTGCCGATGTTCACAGCTGGACTTCCGAGAAACGCGCCTTCCCGAATCGACGCGCTGGAGTTTCCGACCAGACAGGCGGCGCCCTTCATCAGACGCAAGTACGTCTCGACCGGGAAGTTCTTGTAGAACCGCATGTACTCTGGGCTGTAGTCCTCCCGGAACTTCCGCATGCCACGAGACACGTCTTCCGAGCCCGCGTCAATATTCGGCCACAGCATCACCGTCGGCATCCGTAACTCATGCAGCGCCATCAGCGTTTCCCAGATCTGAGCCTCCCCCTGACCGTACTCGGTGGTGATCGGGTGCTGACTCACGAGCAGGAACGGCTTCTCCGTCGAAATATGTCCACCGACACCCTCTCGATCGAGCCACTCGGTGTCGGTATCGGAACCCTCGCCGTTGATGATCTCTGACACCAGATCGATACGCGGGCAGCCGACGACATGGACGGCGTCAGCGGCCTCCCCGAGACGGATGATGCGGTCGGCCGCCCCCTGATTCGCCGGGAAATGAATATGCGCCATTTTGGTGATGGCGTGCCTGATGCTTTCGTCGATCGTGCCAGTCACCTCGCCGCCCATCGTGTGGGCCAGCGGGATATTCATGTACGCGCTTGCGATGGCAGTAGCCATTGTCTCGAATCGGTCGCCGACCGTGACAACGACGTCCGGCCGAAACAACTCGAACAGCGTGGGCAATTCGAGCAGGCCAAGGCCGGTGGACTTGGCCATCGTCACCGGAGTCTCGCCTTCCACAATCATGTTGACGCGGGCATCCGGCGTGAAGCCATCCTGCTCGATCACGTCGACAACCGATCCGAAACGATCGAGCAGTGCCGAGGCGGCAACAATGATCTGAAGCTGGAGGCCGGGGTGGGCCTGTACCGCACGCATGACTGATTTGATGCTGCCGTAGTTGGCACGAGATCCGATGACGACACAGACTTTACGCATGATTCTTGGAATTCCGAACCTTCGGGTTCAATAGGCTCAACAGGTGCAGAAGGTGTGTCCGCGCCACCGAAACCTGTTCACACGTCATCGGACACCATCCACGGAACCCTGCGCAGCCTTCGAGCGCACAGAGCCCTCAACGATCGGCAGGTCGCGGGTATCGAATCGCGGCAGCTCGTAGCGTGACTCTCGATCGACGGTGACCTCGCGCCGTACCGTGTTGAACGCCATGCTATAGCCGCACTCCTCAAGCACGCTCAGCGTGTCTGCGTTGTACGTGTGGGAGAGCCCGTACGGATAACAGAACGACACCGCGTGCTGCCCCGTCAGCTCGCGCACAGTCGCCGGGCCGCTGCGGAGCTCCGCGTGCTGTCCTTCGCGATCGAGGCGCGACAGCACCGGGTGGGTCTCCGTATGAAAGCCGAATGTCATACCGTCCCGTGCCATCTCACGGACCTGATCGGCTGACAGGTACAACTCCCGCGCGAATGCGTCGCTCTCGCCAACGTGACGACTGAACAACGTCGACAATACACCGTCAGCGAGGGCGTACGGAGTTTCATAGTTCAGCACCCGCTTGATCGCGACGTCCGGCGCCTCGTCGTAGCGGTAGACGCCTTCGCGTTCGCTGCCCCCCGCTCCGTTCAGCTGTACCCCTTCTCGCTCGAGCGCCGCGGAGACTTCCCGCACAAACCGCCCGGCTCCGAGTTGACTCAGAAGAAAGTGGGTCTTGTGCACGTTCAGCAACACTGGCCGCGCGCCGAGCGTTGCACCGGCAAGAAAGAAGATGCCACCCAGCCCGCGAGAGCGCAAAATCGGGAAGCAATGTGCGTAGTGATCGACGAACCCGTCATCGAACGTCAGGAGTGCCGTGGGCCGGTCGAAACCAACTCGCGCCGTGACCGCCCGTTCGAACGTGGGGCCATCGATGATCTCGAATCGTGCCTGCAGCCAGTCCAGTTGTCTGGTGAAGTCGGCCACCGACAGCGCTTTGATCCCTGGAAAAGGCGTGCGTTCGACGTCCCGGACGTAGTGATAAAACACAATCGTGCAGCCGTGGGCGCTCACGCGACGCTCCCTGGCGCGATCAATCTCAGTGCGGCGTCACGAGAGTCGCGCGCCGATAGATACTCGGCGATCATTGACGTGTCAAAGTTTCTGTACATCGCCCGAACGGCATCGGCGCTGAAGTCCTTCCGTTGATAAAGCCGGCCGCCGCTCCATTGTGGCACCGCCCTGGCGGATCCAGACACGTGGGCCGCGGCGGCTCGCAGCAGTCCCGCCGCCGCCGCGACGATGGTCTTGTTGCCAAGGTCGTGCGGGCCGTCGCCATGTTCGATGAGCGGGCGCGCATGCGACAGGATTGGCCCCGTGTCGATTCCGGCGTCCAGATAGTGAATCGTGGCCCCGACATACTCTGGTTGGCGGTTCACTAACGGCCAGAAATTCGTCCCGGCTCCACGGTAGTACGGTGAGAGTCCCAGGTGAATATTGAGAATCCGACCTTCAAATGCGGACAACAGAGGTTCGCGAAGGATCCCCGTGCCGAAGACCAGGACAACGTCAGGCCTGGCCGCCTCCATGAGCGTCACCTCAGCGGGCTCGTTGCAGGCTCCGGCCGCAACCGTTCGCTGCACGGCGCCTTGATCGAGCTGCAGGGCGGAATCCGCCGAGAAGTAGCGAGCTTCAGACGCGTCCCGCTCCGCGAAATGACGCTGAATGGCCTTCTCGTCGGCGGCATCGTGCGCGTACCGCTCGGGGCGAAACGTCTTCTCCTCCTGCCACACACCCATCAGATCGCAACCGGCGGCGACGGTGTTCGCGACGAACACATGCCGGCGGAACGTACTGGTCAGCACAATCGCTCTCATCGGGGGCCGTCAACCTGGAATCGCGCCTGCTCGCATGCGCGCGATCCATGTCGGTGCCGCCGCCGAGGGCACCTCCTCGCGAGCAGGCCAACCCTGGCGACCCGAGTCACCAACGGCTGCGCAGTGGCTTCACCACGGACCTCTGCCACCGTTTCTTGACAAGCCTGGCCCGGCGTCGCACACGCGACGAGGCTGACTCCGTGATCCGGCTGAACACCTTCCGAGTGCGGTGGGCGATCCGTTCACATCTCCTGCGCAAGCGCTTGAGCGGATCGCGTTGGAGCCAGTCGACCGCCCCAGCGAGCGCCGACGCGGTACGTACAACGGGGCGGAGCAGGAACGCCCATATGGGTGTCGATTCGGGCTTCTCAGCACTCTGGGCGCCGAGCTGCTCGATCGCATCCACGAAAATCGGCGTCGCGGGCCGCTCGATGCCATGCGGCCGAATGAACGAGGCGACAAATCGCTGAGTCTGAGCGAGAGCCCGATCGGGATCCTGAAGACACTCGCTGAGCTGGTGTACGTGCGCCTCGATCGTTGGGGCAACACGAAGGAACCCGCCATTCTCGGGAAGCAAATGATGAAAATGGATGGTGCCTTCCTGCGTGTTCGCGAACTCCTCGGTCAACAGCGAAAACACAGGCCTCCCGATGATCGCCGCCTCGATCATCGCGCTGGTATTGACTCCGACGACGCCAGCGCTGTGATAGATCGAGTCAAAGAAATCTGTCCGGCTCGATGGTTCGACGGGGTTGTACGCCCGAGTGGGGTACATACCGACGCCAGCCAGGTCGGCAAGGGGGTTCGACTCCCACTCTTGGCAGTTGTAGGGGTGCGGGCGCACGAGGACTCGTACGTTCCGCACACGCGGATCGTCGGCCGCACGGAGCGCCGTTATCCATCGTCGTACAAACGGCACCTCCACGTTCGATCGAGAAATGAAGCTCGATGAACAGGTGAAGAGCAGGAACGGCTGGGTGTCCGGTAATCCAGCGCGTATGCAGAACTCCTCCCGCTGGCGGCTCGCCCGTTGCACAAACCACCGGTCGAACAGCTGCGCGCCAGTGGTGACGACTTTGTGGGCGGGAATGTAGTGGTACTGCTGCGCCTCTCGCTTCTGCACGTCATTCCATACGGCGACGAGATCGGGCTCGATCCTCATCAGGCCCTTGTTGGTGAGATTGTCCCAGCTCGCGATGCAGACCATCGTGCGCAGGCCACATGCCCGCGCCGCCTTGATCCAGTCCACCTGCTCAGACGCAGCGGCGACAAGCGGGGACACCATCAGCACGTCGGGGTCGTGCTCCCGGAGGAACGCCACCAACGGCTCGCTCACCGGGATCGCTCGATCGGCCGTCATCAGTGCCCGTTCGATAGCCCGTACCGCGACGGGCGGAAGGCGCGGGATCGCATCGAGCCACCGATAGGCCGACGGCAGCACCTTCCGCTTGATTCTCGCGCGCAACGCTGGCGCCGAGGCGAAGTCTGGATGCAAGTACCGAATGAAATCCATGACGCCACGCAGCCTGTACGCCGCGCTGCCCCACGCTCCTTCATGCTGGGGCGCCACGCCAAGGATCCGGACGCGGTCCGCGTACGCCTGCAAGCCTTCGACGCCAACCGGTTTTTTTTCTCGCCCGTGGCTGACCGCGAGACTCAGGGCATGCCCGCGCGCAGCGCATTCCTCGATCACCGAGTCGTAGAACCGGAGATACTCCGGCGAGTCCATGATGAAGAGGATCTTCATCCCGCGTGGACACCGCTGGCGAGCGCAAGGTGGACCAGCGCGAGATCTGACACGTCGATCGTCACGAGCGAGGGGCCGACAAGCTGCTCGAACGCCCGCTGGGCGACGTTCAGGTGCTGCACCTTGAAGGTCTTGTGTGAATAGAACGCCAGCGATGGGACGCCACACAATGGCGCCAGGTACGCATATCCACCATAGGTGCCGACGAACGCACGGGCACGCGCAATGACCGCCGTCTGTACCGCCAGATTCTGCTCCGGCGCCATGTGTTCGGCGGCAATCCCGAACACGCGATCGCCGGCGGCGTCGAAGTCGTGGTGGTCGTCAACCGCGAACGGCGTGTTGAGCAGGACGACCGGCGTCTGCCGGCTGATCGTATTGATGGTCGATACGACGAACGCACGATTCTCCGGCGTGTCCGGAAAGCAATCGCTGAAATAGAACCGCGCCGCAACATAGGATGCCGGAAGCCCAGGGGGAACGGCCACATCCGCCGCATCGATCTTCTCGTAGGCAGCGTACTTGTCCACACGAGAACACGTCGCCAGATCCTTCCATACCGGCATGAACAGCCGGTACATCATCCCGGGGTGCAACATGTCCACCCGGCCGAGTTTGCGCGCCGCCACGACTCGCTTGACGACGTCCACGTCGAACGCTCCGACCAGGCGCTGTTTCTTTCTGGCTTCCGTCGCAGCGCGAAACTCTCCAGGGGAGAAGAACGAGAACACATCGCTGTAGTCGGTGGCGAGCGCGCCGTACCAGGGCGCCACGCCGCCTCGCGAAACGACGATCAGCCGCTCAGGCGGCAGCCCGTACACCGCGACCATCCTTCGGACGAACGGCACCCAGTACAGCAGCTCGAACCCCACTTCACCCGTCCAGGGACCGACGATCACCGGTCGATCGTGGCGAAGAAACGCCTCGACGCGTCGGGCCAAGCGGCGGTCGTCAACGCCCTGTTCGTCGAGGAGGCGCGAACGCTCGAAGGCTTCAGAAAACGCGCGGTCCTGCTGCGCGAACGCAACGTGCAGGTCCTCCAAACGGCGAGACACGTCGCGGAGCGACTCCGCGCTGGCACGCGTCGCCAACGTGGCACTCACTCCGTCGAGCCGTTCGCGCTGAATCCCAAGCTCCTCTCGCTGGGCGCGGCCGAACTTGGCGACCTTCTCCTCCACCGCGGCAAGACGCTCGAGATGCCACTGGCCCGTGATGCGGGCCCACAGTCGACCGAATCGACCGCGTGTGGTCACGGCGCCTGCCGCTCCTGCCCGGGTCGCCAACGACTCATCCAGCGCCTTGCGCCTTGCTTGAGCCGCGTGCGCATCGCGGCTCGTTCACGCTGCCGCATGCGCACGGCCTTCGCGCTCTCCCTCGCACGCCTCCGTCGCACCTTCTCGGCCTCGACGCGCTGGCGCTCCGCTTCCTTCGCCCGCGCCACCGCCTCTCGCGCCTTCAGCCTCTCGGCGCGAACCCGTGCCCGCTCGCGTGCCCTGGCCCTTTCGGAACGACGGCGCTCCTGGTGCTTTCGCTGGTGCTCCTCATGCTGGCGACCACGTTCCCGCTCCCTGAGGTGCCGATCGTCGCGCACGACCTCAGACCCAAAGATCCATCGCAACATCAGAAACGTCGGCACCATCGCGACACGAAGCAACCGGAACCGAAACGGTGTAGCGGACGGTGCCGGCGCTGGTGCTCTCGTGAGATCGTCAACCGCGTCACAAAAGATGGGCGTCGAGCGGGTGTCGAGGCCGTTCGGACGGATGAATGCTCGCACGAACTGTGGGTTTGTCCCTGGTTGGTCCGGAGAGCGCCGCAACGACGCCACGAGTTGCTCATGATGCGTCTCGAAGGTGCGGCTGGCCAACAGCACTCCGCCACCAACCGTGAGCAGGTAGTGAAAGTGCAACGTCCCTTCCTGGTTCTCATGGAACTCTGGCAGCAGAATCGTGTGGACGGGACGATCCACGACCGCGGCCTCCAGAAACGCGCTCGTGTTCATGCCAACCACAGCGCTGCAGTAAAACAGCGACTCAAAATAATCGTCCCTGGACGCGTCATGAGCTTGGGTGTGGCGTCGTATTCGGGCAGAAAATAGCGCAAGTAATCCACCCAGATGCGGATCGTTCTCGCCATATCCGCCCACACCGGCGACATCAACGGCGACACCTGGCTCCACGTCACGCGCGGATACTCCGCGAGCAGGCTCTCGAGCGCGGGACGCAGACCGACTGCAAGCCAGGCGCCACGGCCAAGCGCCAGGTGGACCTCATGGCCGCGTTCCGCGAGTTCACGGATGACCGACTCGTACATCCGGAACGATCCCAGATGCCGCATTGAAAAGAAGATCTTCACCTGAGTTCGCTTGCGGCGCTCAACTGCGTCCGAGACCCAGTCGACGCCTGATCTGGCCCATCACCGCAGCCCTCCGCTTCGCGCGCCGGTGCTGCAGATTGCGGCGCTCCCGAGCGGCCTTCCCGGCCAGCTTCTCGCGCTCGGACGCCTCGATGCGCGCGTCGCGCACCCGTTGTGCTTCCTCTCGAGTCTCGACGGCCAGCCGGGCCTTGTCTGCGCGCGCAGCCTCCCGCTCCGCTTGACGCTGCTGCCGCTCCGCTTCTCGCTCGCGCCGATACGAGTCGCGCCGGCGCGCACGCTGTAGCTCGAGGAGCGTTTTGTCCGCAGGGCGCTCAACCCGCGCAACCATCGAGCGCATCGCCACCGCAGCCGGGCGGAGCACCAATCTCAACGCCGGTGCCCACAACGGTTCGCGTAACGGATCTGGCGCAGCCGCGCGGCCGAGGTCTTCGACCGACGCGACGAACGCGTCCGTCGCCGCAAGATGGAGTCCGAGGGGTCGGACAAACGCAGCCACGAACGGGGTGTGCACATCCGCAGCAACCGGCTCGTGCAGCGACGCCGAGAGCTGTGTTCGATGCTCCACGAAGCTACGTGCCAGACGGAGCACGCCGCCCCCGACCCTCGTCAAATAATGGAAGTGGATCGTGCCCTCCTGCCGCTCGGTGAATTCCGGCACAGCAATGGTGTGCACCGGTCGACCGACGATCGCCGCCTCGATAAACGCGCTGGTATTCAACCCCACCATTGCGGCGCTGTAGTACAAGGATTCGAAATAGTCCTCCTTCGAGCGCTCATCAACAGGAAGCGAACCGTACAGCGTCACGTCCTGCAGGTCCGACAGGTCGACGTCATTCCACTCTTCCAGCCGCGTCGGGTGCGGACGTACCAGCACAGCCGCCGACCGCAACACCGGATCCTCGCTCGCCCGGACCTCCTCTATCCATCGCCTCACGAATCGAGCCTCGGTCGGGGTCTGCGGGTACAGCGCCGAGCAGGCGTACAACAGAAACGGTCGGTCGGGAGGCAGCTTCAACATCCCGCAGAACTGCTCCCGCGAACGAACTGGTACACGGTTGAACCACTGGTCGTAGCACTGGGCGCCGACGACAACCACTCGATCCCGGGGAACGCCGTGTAGTTCCACCGCTTCGTCGACTTGCGTCTCGTTCCAGACCAGCACCCGGTCTGGCAACGCACTGATTCGTCCCTTGCTTGACAAGTGATCCCAGCTTCCGATGCTGAGGAGCGTGCGGGCGCCGAACGCTCGCGCGCTGCGCAGCACATCGATTTGTCGTGACCCCAGATCGAGCATCGGCGTGACAACGACCAGGTCCGGCTGGTAGTCGCGCATGACGGCGTCAATCTCTGGCGACCACGGCAATGCGCGCTCGACAGACCGAAGAACGGCGACCAGGGCCCGACGCCAACGATTAGTGCGTAGAATCGGCCAGTCCGTGACACGCCTGAGCATCGGAGGCACGCGCTCTCCGACTCGCATGCGCAGGCGTGGCGCGTCTCCGTACGTCGGCTCGAAAAAGCGCAGGTAGTCGAGCCAGATGCGAACTGCCGCGGCCAGTTCGCTCCATGCGCTCGGGCGCACGTCCTCCCAGCTCCAGCGGATCTCGGGCACATCCGACAACAGCGTCGTACTGTCCCGCCTGCTTGAGAGAATCTGGATGTCATGTCCGGCGGCGGCCAATCGGAGCAGCACCGATTCGTAGATCCGCAGCGAGCCGAGGTGACGCATCGAGAAGAGAATGCGCACTAGGCCCCCACCTACGGCACCTGATCCGGCTGCCCCTTGCGCCAGACGAGAAACGCGTGGAGGCCCAGTTTACCCAGGCGCACCGCCCACCTGAATGGTTTGATGACGAGGCGACGTATTCCTCCGGCCAGGATTCGAAGCACCAGCTGCGGCAAGCGTCTGAGAAAACGCACAGCGTAGACGCACCGTGACAGCAGGCGGCGGATCGCCAGTCGGGCTGGACGCGTCCAGTGGAGCACCATCGAGCGGAGTTTCACGCGCTCCATTGTGAGCACCGTCGTGAGGACCGCCGCCGGAATGAGCGCGACGCGCAGGAGACGCGCGCCGGTAGAAACGGCACTTGGTACGAGGGCCGGGCCCGACGCCAGATGCTCTACTTCGGCGACCACAAGGGGCGTCGCCGGCACGTCGAGTCCATGCGGACGGATAAAGGCCTGCATGAACTGTCGTGCGCGTTCGCGAGCACCGCCTTCGTCCGCCAGGAGCCCCGCGAGCTGTTCCACGTGCTCCCCAAGATCGGCGGCGAGGTGCAAGAGACCTCCCCCAGCGTTCTTCAAATGCTGGAAGTGGAGCGTGCCTTCCTGTGTGCCCTCAAACTCTTCTGTCTTCACCGAGTAGACCGGCCGGCCGATAATGCCAGCTTCGATCATCGCGCTCGTATTGACCCCCACCACGGCTTCCGCGTGATAGATCGAATCGAAGTAGTCGGCCCGGGCCGAACCGCCGATCGGATTCACTCCGGTGTTCGGCCACAACGCCACGTTGCCAAATTCGCCCGCCAGGTCGACGCCCCGCCACTGCTTCGCGTTTTGCGGATGCGGTCTCACTAGGAGTGCCGCGGTCGAGAGAGACGTTGCCGCGCTCGAGCGAACGGCACCTATCCAGCTCCGAACGAATCCCACTTCGTGTGGAGCGATGAAGGGCGACGAGCACAGATACAACAGAATCGGCCGCTCAGCGTCGAGGCCCACTTGCCGACAGAAAGCCACACGGTCCAGGCTGGGCTCGGTCGCGAACCAATGATCGTAGGCTTGCGCGCCTGTGACTGCGACTCGCTCGGCAGGTACGTCGTGAAGGTCGATTGCCTCACGCTTCTGCAACTCGTTCCAGACCAGGACGCGATCGGGCACCTCGTGAATCAGGCCCTTCGTCGTCAGGTGATCCCAGCTCCCGACCCCCAGTACGCTCTTGATACCGAGTTGCCGCGCACACCGCACATGGTCGACCTGATGCGACCGGAAGTACAAGAGCGGAGTCAGGAACAGTACATCCGGGTCGATACGCCTGAACACGTCCGCGATTTCACCGGGGGGGAGCAACACGCGCTCGACCGTGCGAAATACGCGAGCCAGCATTGCCAGCCCCGTTCTCGACCGGATGATCGGCACGCGGGCCATGGCAACGGCGAAAGGCGGCGCCTGCTCGGCAGCGCGGGCGCGGAGCTTTTCCGCCCGATCCCAGCGCGGGTCGAGATACCGCCAGTAGTCCAGCGAGGCCCGCACGCCGGTAGCCAATGCGTACCAGAGGCGATGACGACTCGACGGAAGGAGTTCGAGCGTGATCGAGGGATGATCAGCAACCAGCAGATCTGCCATCTTCTGGCCGTCGATGGCATCGCGTCGCTCGGCCAGCAGGTGCAATTCGTGTCCCCGCTCGGCGAGTTCCCGAATGGTTGACTGAAAGTTGCGAAGGAACCCGAAATGGGTCGCGGAAAAGAGAATTTTCATGCGATGCGGAACCGACCGATCAGCGTGCGTACAGGCTCCCGCCCTCTCACCTACAGACCACTGCAGACGCGCGTACTCGCACACCACGCCCTCATTTACCTCACACTCCGAGACTGAGTAATGGCGACCGCTGCAACGGGCAGATTTTGGCTCGAGTGGTGCCTGGCAAAAGAGGTGGCGCGCCTCTAACTCGTAGATATTAAGAGATTTGAGAGAAGAGGGTCAACTGCGCGAGGCGGCGTTTTTTCGCGGTTCACGTCAAATAACACGCCTGTTTTCGTCTTTTGTTCTCCCGACGATATGTCGGAGCGAACTGTGGCGCGGCGGAAACCGAATGCAGCGGCAATGGGGAATGAACTCGACGCCGCGGGAGCCCTGCGTCGCGTCGCACTCGTACGACGGCCACGCAGTTCAACGCGCGATCCCTGGTCGCGTCGACGACGGTTGCGCAACCGCCTGGCGCGCTGTCGACAGCCGCGATGGACCGCCGAGGCCTGCAGGTGGGGTGTGGCTGTCGCCTGACCCTTTGTTAAAAACCGAGATCGATATCCTGGAACGGCACGTCCGCAATCAGCACTCGGGTCGGAGGGTTGAACTGCCCTCGCTGCCAATCAAACGTTACCTGCTCGGCTGCGACCGTCACGGCCTCCAGGTTGACACCGTACCGCGCCTGGTACTCGCCCCGGATCGTGCGCAGCATCGTCATGACCGTCGCCCCCTGCGCGGCGATGCCCTCGCCATCCGCGACACCCTCTGCGACTCGCCGCAGAATGTCCGGCGCGTTCGGGATGGCATGGACGCGCGCGGTGACGTCGATGCCTCCGACTTCGAAGAGAAATCTTCTGGTCCGGCGGAACTCCTCGGGAGAGTCAACCGTGTTCGAGTACATGGGGAAATTGGACATGATCGGCTCGACCTCCACCGCCGAGACCGACACGAGGGCCTGTTGCACCGCCAGGGCGGCCAGCAACGCCACATGCCAGGCGCGCAGCGGGGTCGTGGTCGTTACAGGGGGCGCCGTTGACCCGGCGCCGCGGTCAAGCAACGGCCACGGGAGCAGTGCCGTAAACAACATGAGCCATGGCCACCAGATGACTCCCTGAAAAAGGTAGAACCCAGCGAACAAGGAGAGTCCGACGCAGCCGAGCGCGAAGCGGAGCCACGGCGAACGCACGAAGATGATCCCTATGAAGGAAGCCTCGGCGACGATGACGCCGAGTGACATCAGCACGGCGACGGTCGGATGCGACGCCACCCACAAGCCCCACGTCAACGGCGCGTTGGCGGCGTCCTCGAGAAAGTGGTACTTGACTGCGCCGGATGTAATCCACGCAAGACCGCTTTCACTCAGCTTGGCGTACGCAGCCGCCGCCAGGGCGAGCCCCAACATGAATCCCGGAATCCAGATCGCGAGTCCGTAGAGCCTCCCGGCGGGCACCTCCCCGGACGGACGATGGGCCAGACGCGCATCGAGGCTGAAGCCGTCGCCCCAGGGCACCACGGCGAGCACGAAGAGCGTCGGCATCGCCAGGTCCCAGTCGTGCATGCCGCGACCCTGCAACTCCACCAGCCGACTGGCGAATATTCCCATGACCAGCGCCACGTACGCCGACCGCGTCCAGTAACCGATGATGAAGAGACCGGCCAGCACCAGGGTAGTGACGTGGAGAACCCGGCAAGCCGTCTCGCTCGCTGCCACCGCATGCACCGGCGGCCAGTCAGCGAGTACGCTGAGGCTGGTGTGCAAATCGAGGGGAAGCGCGGGAGGCGGGTCGCCGAGCACGACACAAAACAGCGCCAGGCCGAACGCCACCCGAAATTGTCCCAGCGTTCGCGCCGTCAGGGTCGGAACCGCGCGGGCGAGCATCGATCGCCACCACACCCAGAGGGACATCGGTAGACCCCACAGGAACACCGGCACGCCGGGCACTGCGGTCAGCATCGCAACTGCGAGCGCAAGTATCAATAGATCTCGAGGCCCCTGCTCCGCCGCCCACCGCCCGACAACCGGAAAACGCTGACTGACGAAGCGCGGTTCAGTCACGGACGCGTCGGCACTGAGACGGAACTCCTGGCGATCGACGAAATGCGTGTCAGCAACGTCCGGGTGCATGACCAGCGCTTCGAGGTTCGCGCGCCCGGCATCAGCGATCGTGTACCTCCACGTCGGAGGATCACGCTCGAGAACCGCGAGCCCGAAACGACGCTCCAGAGCCGATCTCTGATCGATCGGCAGGTCCGCGCGCCACCGCACGTTGATGATCCCTAACCCGTCCACGACCAGCAGCGGTCGGGCAACACCGACGCCCACGGCAAGAAGCAGAAGCGCACCACTCGCCCACCGAAGAGCCGACACCACCGTCCGACGTGGTCTGTCGATCCCCCCGCTCATCGCGTGCCACCAGCCCGTTCCCACGTCCTCCAGGATCCCGAGGGGGACTGACACGGGGCATCGGGGTGCGGCTCGACGGCGCAGACGCACACCTCCAACCCGATCGGCGCCGCATGACCACGCGTGCCTCTCGGCCACATCGGCATGTCAGCGGCAGCGATCGTTGTCAGCGCTCTCATCGGTCTTTGAGGATCGCTGGCAACACGCTTGCGATCCGCTTAAGTGAGTCAGCCGGCGATTCGGTCGCAACTGGATCTGCACCCTTCCGCGCCAGCAGCCGGAGCTTTGTCTGCCTCCCGTTGTCGAGCGTGCCCGCCAGGCCGTGCAACGCCTCGACGACCCCCAACCCGGCGCGCGCCAGCAAGCCGGTGAGGCAGGCTTCGGTGAACGCGACGATGTGCGTACGTGGCTGCAGACAGTAATCCACGTCGCGATGGATCTCGATAGTGTCGACCCGCGGCACGCTGACGAGGCAATGACCACCAGGTCTCAGGGATCGCGCCAACTCCCGCAGAATGTCCAGCGGGCGTCCCAAATGTTCGAGCACCTGGTAGGCAATCAAGAAGTCGAACCGCGGTTCGGCTGGGATGGTCACCAGGCGATGATGTCGGGTAAACGCCACATCGGTCGACGGCTCGATCCCGAATGTCTCCCACCCGTGATCCTGAAACGTATTCAGCCAGGTGCCGGTACCGCATCCGAACTCCAGGACGCTGGCGCCGGCAGGTGGTCGACTCGCCGCAAAGTGTCTGTCAAGGGCCGCAAGCATGATCGGCGCGCCGCCCTTCGTCTTTGTCTGCGCGTTGGTAACCTTGGCGATCCGCTTCTCGCGATATGTACCCTCGGGTGCATACTGCGCGGCCAGCGCCCCTGGCACCGGTTGGGGATGGACGAAGAGCAACCCGCAATCCTGACACGCCACTGCGTGCCTCCGCGAGCGCATCGGCCAGGCGTCCACAACCTCCACCTGATGACTGTCGCAGGCGGGACACGAGGTGGTGAGATGCATAGTCCTGACGTTTATCACGCTGTCGGCATGCCCCTCATGATCCCAGGGTGCCGTCGCGACACCAGTGCACCCTTCATCGGAATCTCAGAAGGCCTACCTCAGCCATCACGACGATGGTCGTGTCGCTGTCCGCGTTACCCGTTCCACGCTGGACACGGCACCGCGCCCTGCGGTCACACGCACCGCGGTCGGCACGGCGCACACCACTTGGGTCATCGCGTCATCCGCCAGCGTCCTTTCGACCAAGATACAACATCAGGTCGCCATGCATCTCGCACCATTCGCCATCGAATAAACTGACCATCGTGCGAACGCTCACGGCGATCCATTACCCATCGCACGCATACCAAACGATACCGGGGGACATGACGCCACGATGAGAGTCCTATTTCTCGCACATAACCTCGGAAAGACGCGCCACTTCGACCGGGTGATTCAGGCCTTAACGGATCGCGGGCACGACGTCACGGTGTGCGCCGCCCACAAACGGAACAAGCCGCTGAAGCTCGGGGACTTTCGCGACAATCCACGCGTGGACGTGGTCACCAATCCGGTGCGGCGCACCGACGAGTGGGAGCCACTGGTCCGGCCTCTGCGCCAGGCTCGTGATTACCTGCGGTATCTCGGACCTGGATATGCACATGCGAACAAGCTTGCTGAACGGGCCCGCGCCTACGCGCCACCGGGATGGCCCGAACGGCTGGCTGACGGCGGGCCCTGGCGTCGTCGCCGAAGGTGGATCAAACGAGCGCTTGAAACTGCCGAAGACCTCGTCCCGAGCGAGCGCTACTACGAGTTGTACCTGCGGTCTCATGCCCCTGACGTCGTACTCGTGACGCCGCTGATCGACTTCGGGTCGTACCAGACGGACTACGTCAAAAGCGCGCATCGACTTGGTCTCCCCGTGGCGTTCTTGCCGTTCAGCTGGGACAACCTGACAAACAGGGGGCTGGTACGTATCGCTCCCGACCGGATGCTCGCGTGGAACGAGACGCAGAAGAACGAAGCCATCACGTATCACGATGTACCCGAGAACCGGATCGTCGTGACGGGCGCCGCTCGCTTCGACGACTTCTTCGAGATGGGCCCGTCCAGTTCACGCGAAGAGTTCTGTCGGCGAGCTGGCCTCGATCCCTCACGACCGTTTCTCCTCTACCTCTGCTCGTCCCGCTTCGTGGCACCCAATGAAGCGGCGTTTGCTCGGGAGTGGGTGAGCGCGGTACGGGGAGCACAGGATCCAGCGGTCGCCGCATGCGGCGTGCTCGTTCGCCCCCATCCAGCAAATGCCGAATCATGGTCGGACATTCGCTTCGGCGACAGCGAGAACGCAGCTGTCTGGCCAGAGCCGGCGAAGGTCCAGGCCGACCCCGCCCTCTACGATGCCCTGTACTACTCGGCCGCGGTCGCAGGACTCAATACCAGTGCCATGATCGAAGCTGGAATCCTCGGTAAACCTGTGTATGCGATCCAGACGCAGGAGTTCGCGGGCGGCCAGGAGCAGACGCTGCACTTCCATTATCTGCTCGCGAGAAACGGCGGCCCGGTCGAAGTTGCCGCCACGCTACATGAACATCTCTTGCAGGTAGCCAATGGACTTGCGAACCCCGAGGCGAGCGCGGATCGCATCCGGCGCTTCATCGAAACATTCGTCCGACCGCGTGGTCTTGACCGGCCGGTTGCCTCGATACTGGCGGAGGAGATCGAACACGTGGCGGCCATCAGGAAGCGTCCGCGTCGGACACCGCTCTGGCACTACCCCGCGCGCATGGCGTTACGCGCTGCGCTCACGCGCGGCTTCGGCCGATCACCGAAGCACGCTCCGTCACAGCCGTGAATTGAGGAAGTCGATACCGAGCACGATGCGCCAGAACGCCACGTGAGCTGAGACCAGCAACACCGCCGCAATCGCGGTTCGCTTCTCGTCGTGAGCGCACACCCACGCGAGTGCGTAGACAGCCGGGAATGCGGCAAACACCAGGTCCATTTCCATGCCGAGACCCTGGATCGGCCAAAAGAGCACCAGAAAGATCAGCGACGGAACCGCGTACAAGAGTGCTGCACGCACCTCCTCCCGCCTCTCACGCCACATGCCCGCCGCGACGACCACCAGAGGCACCCCGACCGCCCACGCGCTGAAGAGCAGGTCACGCCCCCCGGTGATCGACAGGATCGCAACGTTGATGCGGTCCGTCACCTCGTCGGTCAGCCAAGGTCTCCAGGGAATCGCCTCCGAATGCCCAGGGACAAGGGGAAGATTGAAGACGATCAGATACACCGCTACCCAACCAAGATAGGCGGCTGTCCCCCAAACCGAAAAGCGCAGGATCATTCGAACGCGGTCAGCCGCACGCGCACGGACGGCACACGCAGCGAGCCCGGAACCCGCCAGGGACAACAAGCCGAAACCATGCAGCGCGGCACCGAGTCCACTCAGCACGCTTCCCGCTTCAAGACGCCTGCCGCCAGTCTGCAGCCCCCGCAGAATGAGCGGAAATGCCGCGATGCTCAGCGACAGGTGTCCAAGCTCGCGGTAGCCGAAGTAGAGAAGCGTCGAGGGCGCCAGCAGCGCCAGTGCGAGATAACGCAGGACCACCGCCGACCAGCGCTCGATCGCACCGATCGCCAGGGCGGATAGCACGAACCACGCGGTCGCGCCCCGCATCAGCCAATCGAGCGCTTGCCCAGGGGCCTGGTCGGTGCTGCCGAAGGCCTGGTCGAGACGACCCAGGATCGCATGCGACAGGTGAGCCTCGAACCGTATCTGCCGTACACCGCTGTACGTCTCGAATAGTTCCCGACTATCGACATACGTTCCTGAATCACCCATCCGGATCGGCTGGCGCAACGGGACCAGATATGCACCCACAGCAACGGTGAGCAGCACCGCAACGCCCAGCGCGCGCCTGCCGCCGTACGTGGCAATGCCGGCGCCCCAGAGAAGCGTCAATCCAATAGCGAAGAGCAGCACGCTTTGAGGCTGAATCAGCTGGGTGGGCGTCGATCCGATCAGGAAGCGAGCACGGTCGACACTCACGTCGATCCCCCATCCGGGCGCCTCGAAGGTCGGTCGATCGATGTAGCCGGTGTCGTCAACGGCGGGGTCGGTCACGATGGCCCGCACGTTCTCACGCGAACGATCGAATAGCTCGTACCGCCAGGTGGTCCCTTCGATGAATCTCCCCGACTCGAGCCGGTAGCGCCCTTCCAGTTCCGCCCGTTCACCCGCGCTCACGTCGTCTTGCCAGCGCACGGTGACGCGGGGAGGAATGATGGTGACCTCGACGAACACCGCCGCGAGCACCAGCAGCGCGGCCAGCGCAAGCGTCCACCGTTTCATGCGACTCGCGGCGACACGACCGAGCCACAGGCGCACCAGTCCTCGTCATAGCGCAGGCAGTCGTGCATCGTCCTAGCGCTCCGCGACAACGCGCGCCTCTCTTCGCGTGAAATAGGTCAACCCGCCGAGGAGCAGGAGCAGGACACCTAAGGCCGTACCGGCGAACGCGTCGCCGTAGAACGCCCCGACTCCAAACAACCCCCACTTGAAGGTCTCAACGATGATCGCGAGGGGATTGAGCAACATCCAACCCTGATACTCCGCTGGCACCTGCGACAGCGGGTACATGACCGGTGTCAGGAGGTACCACACGCCCATGAATCCACCGAGCGCGAATCGCATGTCGCGTGTCTTTTCTCCCCAGATGGACGTGAAGAACGACAAGGCCAGCGCAAACAGAAACGCGAGCAGGAGGGCCCCGACAGCCAGCAGCAGTCCCCAATCCCCGCGCAGGTACACACGATCGTCACGCACGGTGTAATACGCCAGCGCCAGCGCGAAGATGCCTATTTTGAGCGCCAGATTGAGCATCGACGGTGTCATGTTGCCGAATGGCAGAATCGCGCGAGGATGGTAGACCTGCCCGTACAGATCGCGGTTCATCTCCAGTGAGCGTGTGCCCCACATGACACTCGTGGAAAACACCTCCCAGACAACCGTGCCGGCGAGCAGGAACAGGAAATACGGAAGGCCATCCGAGCCTACTCCAAGCAGCGCTCCGAACACGAGGGCGCGCAGCGCAAGCGGGAACAGCGGATTGATGAACAGCCAGAGCCAGCCGAGCACAGTACGTCGATACGTCTTTCGAAGGGCCCGATCGCCAACAAAGCGAAGGAGTCCTCGGTGCTGCCAGACCTCGCCGATCGTCGCGGCTACGCCAGGGGACTGGGGCGACACCTCCCACCGCCCGTTCATATCTTGTCCATCGTCTCGCTCTCAGCCCTCATGAAGAACCGAACGCCGGCGAGAAACATCACGACGGTGATCGCCGCGGTGTAGCACAACCACGCCCATGAGTGCTCCAGCCCCGGCAGGACCGCCCACTTGAAGGTCTCGACAGGTGCCGTCAGCGGATTCAAGTGCATCAGCCAGCGAAGCTCAGCCGGTACTTGCGACAACGGGTAGATCACAGGCGTGAAGAACACCCAGAATCCGACCACATAGCGCAACACGAACCGTGCATCACGCGCCCGAGCTTGCCAAACCGACGTGAAGAGCGTCACAGAAAAGGTGAACGCGAGTACGAGGACCATCGCTGCTACCGCTACCAGAGGCCGCGGATCCGAGGATACGTACCATATGCCCTCGTTGATGCGGTAGTACGCCAACGTACAGAGCAGAACGACGCCCACGATGGCGGGCTCGACGAGGCCAGGTGTCATTCCGCCCAGCGGCAGAATAATCCTCGGAACGTAGAGCTTGACGAGAAGCTGCCTGTTGATTTCGAGACCGCGACTCCCGCGCACAAGCGGTCCGTCGAAACAGCTCCACGGGACCTGGCCGGCGAGAAAGAAGACCAGGTACGGCACACCGCCCGACGCGATGTTCATCACCGAACCATAGACGAAGCTGCCCACCAGCAGTGGTATCAGCGTGCGAAGAAATATCCACCAGACGCCGAGATGGGTTTTCGAGTACAGCGTCCGCAGGGCCTTGAGAGAGAAGAACCAGAGAATCTGACGGTACTGCCACACTTCAGCGGCACGGTCGCCAACCCGGTCGCGGGCGTCGGCCGCGATGACCCACTCGGCGGCTCGCTCAGACAACGGATGCGCGCTTCTTGGGGATTCGTTGATGAACGTGGGCACTCCAGTCCAGACGTGGCGCGATCGCGCCCCGCTTGAGCTGGCCACCAGAATCGTGCCCGTACGCCAAGAAGGTGAGCGCGTTGTTCAGGACGACCTTCGACTCCTTGACGGAGAAGGTGTATACCGTGACGTTCACCGTATACGAAGTCTCCGCCAGCAGATGTGCGGGGATCTTCATGAGGAGATCGACGACCCCGCGGCGTTCCACGACGACGTCTTCTGCCTGCGCCGAACGAAACACCAGAAACCGCTTGGAGTAGACATCGACGACTCCTCGAATTGCGGCGCCAGGCTTTCGATTCTTCAGCCGTATCCGTACGAACACATCCTCGACCGTCGGCGCGGCTCCGATTTCCTCGCCTCGTGCGTTCAGCAGCCGGACGGAGGCGATCTCGGCCGTGACGTTCGCATGGCGACCGGACCGAGCTCCGAAGGCCACCTCGCCGGATCCTTTGCCCAGCGCCGCCTCTTCGTACTCGGCGACCACCTTCTCCGGCTCACCGTCACCCGCGATCTGCCCCTTATCCAGCCAGATAATCCGGTGACAGAGTCGCGACACCGCGGACATGTCGTGAGAGACAAACAACACCGTGAGACCGCGCTCCGCCTCCTGCGCGACACGATCCAGACACCGCTCCTGGAACGCCATGTCACCCACAGCCAGGATCTCGTCAGCCAGCAGAACATCGGGCTGCATGTTGATGGCGACCGAGAACGCCAGCCGCAGGTACATGCCGCTGGAATACTGCCGCACCGGATTGTCCGTGAAATCCTCCAGTTCGGCGAACTCGATGATCTCGGGCATGCGTTCGAGCGCTTCGCGGCGAGAGATGCCATGCATCGCGGCGTTCATCAGGATGTTGTCGTGGGCAGAAAAATCGGGGTTGAATCCGGCGCCCAGTTCCAGCAGGGACACCACCCGCCCATGACCGGTCACCCGTCCTTCGGTCGGCCTGGTGACGCGAGCCAGAATCTTGAGCAGCGTTGATTTCCCTGCTCCGTTCGGGCCGATAATTCCCAGCAAGGTGCCCTGCGGCACGGAGAACGTTGCATGGCGCAGAGCCCACAGCTCGTTCCCCGCAGCCGGTCGCCCCGGCAGTGATATCCTCGGCAGCGGAAGTCGGGCGACACCAAGATTCAGGGTCGGCCTCGGCCTCTCGGCCGCTGCCTTCTTGGACGCCACGATGTATCGTTTACCGAGATCCTCGACGACTAGACTGTCCATAGGAAGCTGAGACGTGCCGGCCCTCGATCTCGAACGCCCGGGCGAAGCACGTGATCGATTATAACTGTCACGATGAGAACCGGTGGGTGCGCGGTCTTCGCTGGCAGGAGCCGTCACCGGGACTCCTGGGCACTTGGCCAAACGCGCGTCTAACCTCAGTGACCAGCCTGTTCGAGTTGAGAACATCAACAACCAGCCGACTGACGATGCCGGGCGGCCGCCTCAACTGCCTGGCGCCGACGGGTGACATCGCCGCGATCGCGACGCCACACCCGGGCTTCGTGTGGCGCGGGGGCACCCGTGCATAACTCAACAGCAACAGGCGACGGCCGTTTCGTCGCCCCCAGTGCCGGCTGGTGGCGCCCCTGGCGCGTATGCCTGGCGGTCCTCCTGGCGTGCCTGGTCGCCGGAGCGGCATTCACCTACCGATTCAACATGCTTGGCGGGTCGCTCGGTGGATTCGACAACGATCACTACGACATCCTGATGCGATCGGAAATGCTCCTTCGGGGAGAGCAACCCCTGCGCGACTTCGTGGATGTCGAGCTCAGGGGTGCCTGGCCGGCGCTGAGCTACGCCGTGCCGGCATGGGCGCAGAAGATCGGCGGGCGCAACATGTTGTCGGAGGCCTACCTGACCGTCGGGGCGCTCGCCTTTTCCGCGGCACTGGTATTCCTCCTGGCCCTGGATCTGTCGCGGCGCTGGCTCATTGCGTTGCTCGTGGTGCTACTGGTCGTCGCCACCGGCCCGAAGCTGTACAACTACACCAAGGTTCTGACCCTGACGCTGGGCGTGCTGGCCCTTCGTGGAGCAGTCGGTAACCCGACAACTCGACGCCTGTCGTGCGCGGCCGCGGCTACGGCCTTTGCCGCGCTCTTCAGGCACGATTACGGCGTCTACCTGGGGGCTGCGACGATCGTCGGCCTTGTCGCGCGGGACGCATGGGCCTGGCCGGCGATCACCCGCCACATCGGCATGTACGCGACCATCACAACCGTCCTTCTCCTACCCGGTGCAGTCTGGGTCCAGTTTTATCAGGGCATCCCCTCGTACCTGGCACGGAATATGGAGATCAGTCGTCTTGAGGAAGAGCGGACTCACCTTTCGTGGCCCGTGTTTGACGGTGCGTCGCTCTTCAGCGTGGATAACCTCGTCCCGTTCGTGTACTACGCGTTCTGGCTGCTCCTCGCCCTGGGTGCGCTTGTGCTCGCCGTGCGAACGACCGCGAGCACTGCGCGGGCGACGCCCGTCGAGCGAGGGGTGGGCGCCGGGTTGCTGGCGATGGGGATCATGGTCACGTTCTTCTTCCTCCGATCCAACCTGCCGGCGAGGTTCGGCGACGCGATCGTGCCGGTGGCCTTGCTCGGGGCCTGGTGCGTTGGCGCTACAGCCGTATTTCAGGCGCGCACGTACCGGCTGCTGGCAGCGGCGCCGACCACGGCGCTCCTGGTATCGATGCTCGGCGCGATGTGGATTGTCGGTGAGGTGCCGGCCGAACTCTACGCGGGCGGCCTCTCGCGGTCCCGCGATCAAATGGCCTACCGGTCCGCCGCGGTCAGGGAAGAGCTCCTGAGCCTGCCGCCAGAGGCGTGGCACGGTGGCGAGATTGCCGGCACGCTCCGGGTCGCGCGATACGTCGCGGAATGTACTCGCAACGAGGACCATCTCATGGTTGCCGGGTATGCGCCGGAAGTATCAGTGCTGGCCCGCCGTCCGTTCGCAGCGGGGCAATCAAAGATGGCCTTCTCGTTCTACACATCGGACTTCGACCAGCGGCGCGCGCTGGAAAAGTTAGAGCGACAGTCGGTGCCGATCGTGCTCGCTAACTACGAAGAGTTCGAAGAGGCATTCGTCACGGACTATCCGCTGCTGTGGGAATACGTGTCCACGCATTACCAACGGGCCGGGGTGATCTCGGTGGATGGTGAGCCACGGTTCATTGTCTTCGCCGAGACCGCCCGACCTCCCAGCGGAACCGACGAGGAATTCGGGCTGCCCTGTTTCCGATGAACGTAAGGAGGGGCCGGCGAACAGGCTTTTATTCGTACTGCTTCACGATTCTGAGCTGGCCTTCGTCGTCAAAACGAGCGACACCGGACGCGACGGCACGCTCCACGGTGACCGGCCACACATCCGCGAACCTGGCACGAAGGCCTTCGGGCGCGCGCAGTACTGCGCGGTCGCGCGCGCGCCGGTACAGGTCGATGCGCTTCCCGAGGTCCGCCTGCGGTACGGGCGTCCAATCAGGCGCATCAACCCGCCGCATCAGACAGAAATTGCGCCTGTCGCGTCCCTTGACGAAGACAGGCTCGAAACCGGACGATGCGACCGCACGTACGAGCGATGGCCGATCGCAGGCTTGCAGATGCAGCGGATTCATCGTCGCGATCATCGACTGCCCACTCTGCAAGAACTCGCCGTCATCGATCTCGTTGTAGAGATACAGATGTCCCCCAGGTTTCAGGGCTCCCCTGACCTCAGCGAGAAACCGATCGAGTCGAACCGCGTGGTTGAACATGTGGTTGCAGACAATGAGATCGAACGGCTCGTCGAAGGGAATGGCAAAGTCGTCGAAATCGATGAGTTCAGACGTCTGGATGCCATACAGTTCGCGCAAGATGAACTGCTGACTCTCCCAGATCGGCATCGCGTAGACGTCCGCCCCGTAGTGACGCCTGAGACCCTCCAGGATGGTGCCGGCTCGCGGCCTGACCTCAAGCACCCGGGCGCCGCGCGGCGTGAGCAACGAGCCGAGGATGTCGACGTGTCCCGCGTTCGCGAACCGGTCCTTGAAAACGCCTGACAGGTAATCGCCGTCCTCGTGATCGGACACAAACACGCCGCGCGCAATGAGCTGTCGGTATCGATCGCGATCCTTGTCGGTCAGAGGATGGGGATTGAGGAGGGGATTTTTACCATTCTTGTCGATGACGTCTTCAAAGTGTTCAAGAAGGTAGCCATACCGTCGTCCGAACGGTCGTCGGGTCGCGTACAGAATGCCGCACCCATGACAGATCGCGTAGTCATAGCGCATCGCGTGTTCGTCTGGAGCGGTCTCCAGCAACACCAGCTTGTTCCACTCGCAGACGACCGTTCGCTCGGCGGTGCCGCAGGCCGGACAGGCCGATAACTCCAGCCACTCATTTGAAGTACCGGCCGCGAGATCGGATGCCGTCGACACGCCCTGGGGAGCCCGCACGCGCGCCACCGCGGTCGGCACACGGCGGCCGAGAGGCAAGACCTCTTCGCCAGAGTTGACGAGCGTGGCGAGGCGTCCGAGTTGCAGCTGATTCTGCAGCAGACGGTCGCCCACCTCCGCACGCAAGGCAGCCAGCTCGCTCCGAAGTGCGCTGATATCGACCTGATGTTTCCTCGCCGTCCGTTCGCTCGTCTCCGCGGTCCGCTGATTCGCTTCCGCAATCGTGCTGCCGAGGTCGCTCTTGAGGTGACGAAGATCGCGAGACAGACGGTCGGGCATCGCCACCAATGCCCGAAGTGATGTCAGCAGGCGGCGAATGCCCATGCGACATTCTATCGCTCCGGCACAGGCGCACACTGCAAAGGATGTTGCCGCGGGGTGAAGGCCACCGTTCGAGTGCCCCCTCCATGCGCTGTCCTGGAAGTATCGGCGAACTGCCAGGGAAGGACTGATGCGCTCAGCCCCGTCTCAGGGGCGGGAATCTCGCGAGGAAGCCGACAGGTCGCACCTGTCGTTGTCACAACCGAATCGACGGCGATTCTTCGCGACCCACGCGTATACTCTCGGGCCTAGCCATCTCGTGCCGGGAAAGTAGAACAACGGGAGAAAGGGCCACATGAGCGGACTTTCCCAGAGGACCCGGCGGAACGCGAAGAACCCCCGCGTGACACCTCGGTCTGGCGCCACAGCGAACATGGCATCGTCAAAGTCGGCAGCGTGCAGCTCTGGGAACGTTTCGTGAACGTGCACCCGCGCGTTTGCATCGTGAAAACGCAGCGACCCACGCACATCGAGCGCGCGGCAGATCCTGAGCGCCCGCACGCAGAATCCGCACTGTCCGTCGTAGATTACATGCAGCATCCCGCGGACCTCTCGACCGAGCCATCACGACGCACGCTACCAAGCCATCATCAGCTGAAGCGTCATCTGCCGAACCACGATGTGTTTGTGATCGTAGGCCACGCAGGGTGCAGGGTCAATTTCAGTTCACGGGGCAACACCGGGGCCACGCAGGAAGTCAACAAAGCCGAGCGCGAGGTTCAGAACGCTACGTTCACGGTATAAGTATGGTCAATGACTGCCCGAGGACCGACTGACAGCCGCCAGACATGGTGGGCGCGCCTCACGACAGTCGTTGCGGCATCCGTCCTCGTCATACTCGGCGTCGCGTACTGCTTCACCTACGAGCCTTCAGTCAGAGTCGGAGTCCGCTGGCGGGATGGCCTGAGCCTGGAGCGACGCGCGGAGTTGGAGCGACGGTTCAGACTCGTGAATGGCGTGTCGGAAGAAGGGCACGACAGATACGACCTGCTCGACACTCGGCCGGACAACATCGAGGCACTGATGTACGACCCGGCCGTGGCCGACACAGAGAGCCTGAATCGTAGCCTCCCTCCAGACATTTCGTATGGCGAGAGCTGGATGTGGCTTGCGCACCGGATTCCAGGACTGAGGGCACCCGGCGTCGTTGAAGCACTCGTGATGACGTGCTTCATCGCGCTTGTCGCTGGCACGGCGAGGCTCACCCAGGGCCGACGAAGGCAGAAACGGTAGCGCGACGAACGCCGTAGTTCAGCCCACGCCCGGCGACCCGGGTTCTGGCTAGGACACCGACGGCTCGGGACCGTCGCTCTCGCTACGAATGCCGTCCCGCGCTCGAGTCAGCAAGTCGACCAGCTCATTGGCGCGCCCCCGGAACTGGGCCACCACCAGAGCCAGGTCCTCGAGGAGCATTCGACTCGCGAGCCGCGCAGTGTCATCCTCAGCCGCATCGCGTAGCGCTTCGGTCAGGGACGCGATGCGCGCGATCAGGATGTCGACCTGCTCACGGGTGACATCTGCCGTATGGGTTGCTCCCGCTGGCGGAAGGTGCCGCTGCTCAAGTAGTCTGACCAGGTCGTCTGACGAGATTGCACGATCAGCCACGGCTCATCATACGATTGTTTGGCCGGGAGTAGCTGCCGAATGAAGACCGCCATCAAGAGATTACTCGCCGCCGTTCATCTCGCTCCGGCCAGCCAGGTGCAGCATGTCACCGACCAGGCACGGCGAGCGACCGTGAAAGTGTCTGAGCTGGAAGCACGACTGGCAAAGCTGCGCGCCGATGTTGAGACCTGGAAGAGCCACCACGAGGCGTCGGCCAGGACCGCCGCTGAATGGAAGCAGGCCGCTGCCACCGCCAACGCGAAAGCGGAGCGTTCAGCTGCTCATGCCACACGAACGGAAGCGTCAGCCGAGGAATGGAAGGCACGAGCCGTCGGGCTGAAGGAACAACTCCGCTCCCTCCGCGAACGTCTCGACCACGCGAACCAGGCGACCGCGCTGGCACGGGAGCACTTGATGGCCACCGAGGTCAAACTCGATCTCGTCGAAGCGGCGATCCAGGTGCTTGATACGCGGACGCGCAAGACAACGGCCGGGAGCTGACTGCGTCCAGCCACTCTGAGCAGCGAAGATCACGCGCGCTCAATCCGCGACACGATCGACCTGAGACGCCGCTGAGCCCTTACGCATGGCCCGGCTGACTCGCCAGCGAATACTAATCAGCGCACCCAGCGTCTGGTAAATGTCGCGTGGAAACCTGACTCGTGAGTTACTTCGATGGCTCCAGCGAACAGGATACTGATGTACCGACATGCCCATGAGACGCGCCAGGTACAGCACCTCGGCGTCGAAGGCCCAGTCGTTGCACCGCTGCCGAGAAAAGATCGCCATGGCTTCGTCACGGCGAAACCCTTTGAAACCGCACGTGAAATCAACGATCGTGCGCCAGAGAAGCAAACCGGTGAACCACGTAAAGCCGTGCCCAAGAATCTCACGCAGCCACGGCTGCCGCTGTTCGATGCGCGCACCCTGAACCTTTCGTGATCCGATCACGATGGGCGCGTCTCCATCAGCCAACGCAGTCAGCGCGCCTGTCAGTTCAGTGATCGGCACAGAGAGATCCGCGTCCATGAAGAACACATACCGGCCCCGCGCCGCCAGGACACCTGTTCTGACGCTGGCGCCCTTCCCGGTGTTCGACTGATGGCGAAGTACTCGTACGGAAGGACGGTGCTTGCTGTAGTCGTCCAGGAGCGCGGCAGTAGCATCGGTAGATCCGTCATCGATGACGATGACCTCCGAGCGGTATGTCTGGAGGGCAAGGAAGCTCTCGACCGTCCGCAGGGTCTCTTCAATACGCAGTGCCTCGTTGTACGCGGGAATAATGATCGACAACTCAATCGGGGGCTGCGTCGAAGACGGGGCGGCGTTACTCAGAAAGCAGTCTCCTGCACGTGACGAACAACGTCGAGGAATCTTACACGGGGTGCCTGAGTCCACGGATCTGACCGGAAAGAGCAGATTCCTGGCGAGTCGGGTTCCGTGGCACTACAGTCGCCAGCACATCCTGCCTGGCCAGCCTCAGAACGCATAATATAAGGGTCGTGCTTGGTTCCTTCGGTCCGCCGTCCATCCAGAACACGTGAACGCCGCTCCAGCATCATCACGCGGATCGTTCGTCACGCTGGTACGGCCACCGACGGTCGTACCGAAGTGGGCGCATACGACTCCCATCTGCCCGCCCCTCGGTGTTGCGTACGTCGGTTCCGCTTTGCGGGAAGCGGGCTACCGTGTCGCTATCGTAGACGCTCTGGGAGAGGCAGTGCTTGAGACGCGAGCAGTCGATGGACGTCCAGGCTTCCTGACCCGCGGGCTCTCCATCGAGGCACTTGTTCGACGCATCGATCGAGAGACCACCCATGTTGGCCTCTCCTGCATGTTTTCCCATGAGTGGCCGATGACCAGGCTGGTCATCAACGAACTGCGGAGGGCGCTTCCACGCGCCACGATCGTCGCAGGTGGCGAGCACATCACCGCGATGCCAGAGTTCAGCCTCACCGACTGTCAGTCGCTGGACTATTGCGTCGTCGGCGAGGGCGAAGAAACGATCGTCGACCTTGTGGCGTCGCTCGACGCGGACAGACCGATCGCTGAAGTGCCCGGGATCGTGTATCGGGAGAACGGCGACATCGTTCGGACTGCGACGCGTGGCCGCATTCGACAATTGAATGAGATCGCACCACCAGCATGGGATCTGGTGCCCCTGGCCAATTACCTTGATAGTGGATTGGGATTCGGCGTCAACCGGGGACGGTGCCTGCCGGTGCTGGCGAGCAGAGGGTGTCCGTACGAATGCACGTTCTGCTCGAATCCCACGATGTGGACCACGCGCTGGATCGCACGCGATCCAGACATCTTGCTCGACGAAATGCTCGGGTACATCGAGCAGTACCAGATCGAGAACTTCGACTTCTACGACTTGACGGCCATCGTGCGACGCGATTGGATCATCGACTTCTGCCAGAAAATCATCGAGCGCGGGCATCGATTCACCTGGCAGCTTCCAAGTGGGACCCGCTCGGAGGCAATCGACGGCACGGTCGCTCGGCTGCTCTACGAGTCGGGATGTCGCAACGTCAGCTACGCTCCCGAAAGTGGATCACCCTCTGTTTTGAAGCGCATCAAGAAGAAGGTCGCGCTCGATCGCATGAAGAGCTCGATGCGATCGGCCATCACGAGTGGCCTCAACGTCAAAGCCAACATCATCATCGGCTTTCCCGGTGAGACGCACCGCGAGATCTTCGAGACGCTGAAGTTTCTCGTCGAGATGGCATTGATTGGCGTCCACGACATGTCGATTTCGCCGTTTTCTCCCTACCCAGGGTCAGAATTGTTTGACGACCTTCGAAGGGACGGAAAGATTCCGGAACTGTCGGACGACTACTTCTACTCGCTGGAGACCTACACCGACCTGCTGCACACCATCTCGATGTCAGAGCATGTCGGAGGACGGGCCCTGGGGCTGTATCGGAGCTTCGGCATGCTGCTGTTCTACGGCGTGGCTTTCACTGCGCGACCGTGGCGCATTGTCAAGACGGCCGTCAACGTGTTCAGTAACCGCCAGGAATCCCGCGGAGAGATGTCCCTGCGGGATCTGTTCTTCCGCATTCGCGGCTCGGAAGCCGTAGCGCCCCCCCCTCCGAGATGAGAGCTCCTCTCCCTGCCTGGGTGTCATCAATTTGAAAGTCGCACTCGTCGAGGTCGTCGCCGACCACAAGCGGTGCGTGAACAAGGACTTCATGGGAGGCTACGGCTGGGCCTTCAAGGTCGGAGACTCCCTGCGCGCCCGTGCTATTGAAGTGGTCAAGCGCTTCGGCGAACGGCTACCACTCATGTCTTTGGGATATCTGGCGGGTATTTTTTCCCGCGCAGGGTATGTCTGCGAGTACACCAACGGCGTCGTTCCAGATGCCGATCTGGCCCTGATCTACTCATCGCTTGTCGATCACCGCGCCGAGCGCGCGATGGCGATGCGCTACAAACAGGAGACACGCGCCACCGTGGCATTCATCGGGCCGTTTGCCAGCCACTGTCCAGATCAGTTTCTGGACGTGGCGGACATCGTCGTCGCGGGAGAGCCGGAGCAGTTTGCCATCGACCTCGTCTTGAGTGGAACCCTGCCGTCAGGCGTCGTTCCAAGCCCGAACGTCCTGGACCTCGACAGCCTGCCCTTTCCGGACTGGTCCACCTTTCCTGTTCGCTCGTACTCGTATTTTCCCGCGCTGCGGCAGCGTCCGTTTCTGCCCATTCTCTCGAGCCGCGGATGCCCGTACACCTGCGAATATTGCCCCTACGAGATCATCAAGTTCCGCGAACGGTCTACGGAGAACGTCCTTGACGAGCTCGCGCAGTGGCGCGATCGATACGGCTTGCGCGCCTTTCTGTTTCGCGATCCGATCTTCACCCTGCGTCGCACGCGTGTCGTCGAACTCATGGAGGGAATGCTGGCCCGGGGATTCGACTTTCGCTGGGCCTGTGAAACTCGAATGGATTGTCTCGATGTCGAGCTTCTCGAGCTGATGGCTCGGGCGGGCTTACGCGTCGTCAACGTGGCGGTGGAGTCGTCGAGCGATGCCGTGCTCAAGGACGTGTCGCGCAAGGCGATTCCTGTGCAACACCAGGAGGAGATCGTACGAGCCTGTGACCGCCTCGGCATTCGGGTAACAGTGTTCTACGTGGTCGGCCTTCCCGAGGATACGCGGGAATCCATCGAAGAGACGGTGGCGTACGCCAAGCGGTTGAACACGCATGTCGCGCAGTTCTTTGTCTATACGCCGTTTCCGGGCACCCGTCTCTACGACAGGGTCAAGGATGATCTCATCACAACCGACTGGGAACAGTTCGACTGCTACTCTCCTGTCACGAAGCACCCGACGTTGACACCAACCGAGATCCTGGCCCTCAAGGAATGGGCGTTCGTCAGCTACTACTATCGGCCCGCGTACCTCGCCAAGTTCGCCGCGAGAGCCGTGCGCGATTTCGTGAGCTGACCACTTTCGAGTTCGCCTGCCGGCGACTGTTGCCACGAGCCTCAGGGCTTCGGCGTAGCCGGAGCTCCAGCAGACTCACTGACAGGCAGGTGTTGCATTTCGCCGATCATCCACCGGTGGGGCCGTCGGCCGACCCGGTCGTCCGACTGACTTCTCGCCGTTACCGCGACGAGATGAGGATTGATTCGGTCTGGCCAGCGCGGATTTCACTTCTGCGTAGCGGACCGTCGAGGTGCTCCCCCAGGCAGGAGTGGACTTCCCGGGGTTCCCGGGGAGCTACGCGCTCGTGACATCCGCGCCAGGCGTGTTGTTCATCGCCGCCAGCTCGCGAATCAACAGGCCGAGCAGCAGCCAGATGGCCGTGAAGGCGCCAATGACGATATGTCCGCGTGCGGGATGGGTTTCCCGAATCGTCGTGAACAGTGCCCCAATCGACGGGGCCGGCGCATAGGTCTGAAAGGCCAGATCGGCCCATCGGTCCTGGTTATTGATCCGCAAGCTACCGCCTTCGTACCGCTCCCCTTTCGTCGCCCAGAAGGCCACGCCCTCAGTCTGCCGTGGCGCGATATTCAGCAGGTAGCTGTGATCGGCGGAATCACCAATCGGCGGAAACGCGAAGCGATACGACGGCGACTGCATCAGGCTGTCAGATGTCACCACGGCACCCCGGACAGGAACGAATCGACTTTCGGTCACGTCATAGAGCACGAACGCCACAGAGCCGGACACCCGCTCACCGACGGCCACCGGAAACACCTCGATGGCGTACAGACCGTCTCCCGGCATGCTGAATGTCTGCCCAAGCAGCATACCTGCCTCAAGCTGCGGCGTCTGAAAGCGGCGAAGACCAAGATCGTCGCCAGGGGTCGTGACGCTGGGCGTCGCCAACAGCGTAGCGATGACCAATGGGACACCGCACCAGACGACGACCGCCCAGTGCCCGGGCGTCCTCAGCGTCGCCCGGAGCGCGTCGAGCCGCGACGTCACTCCCGCGGTCACACTCCTTGCGGCGTCATCGCTTCGCGCATGTGCGTGATGACCAGATTGAGAATCTCGTCCAGACCAACGGTGGGCGCGTAGCCCACGACACGACTGATCTTGGTGAGGTCGGGAACCCGGCGCGGCATGTCCTCGAAGCCTTCCTCGTACGCCTCATCGTACGGCACGAGCACGATGTCGGAGGCGCTTCCGGTCAGTGTCTTGATACGACGCGCAAGATCGAGGATCGAGATCTCCTCAGTGTTGCCGATATTGAACACCTCACCCACGCACTTGGGCTCATCAACCAACTTGACCAGGGCCCCGACCACATCGCCGACATATCCGAAGGCCCGGCGCTGCTCTCCATCACCGAACACCGTGATGGGAGCCCCGGCCAGTGCCTGACGCACGAAGTTCGGAATCACCATCCCGTACTGCCCCGTCTGCCGCGGCCCAACGGTATTGAAGAGTCTCGCCACAATGACAGGGAGCTTCTTTTCCTTCCAATACGCCAGCGCCAGGAACTCATCGATCGCCTTGCTGCATGCATACGCCCAACGGTGTTTCGACGTCGGGCCGATCACCAGATCGGCGTCCTCGCCGAATGGGATCGCCATACTCTTCCCGTACACCTCGGACGTGGAGAACACCACCACGAGCTTGCCCTTCTTGCTGGCATGCTTCAGCACCACCTCCGTGCCGTGAACGTTGGTCTCGATGGTACGAACCGGCGCCTCGACGATCAGTTTGACCCCAACAGCGGCGGCCAGATGAAAGACGACGTCTGCCCGATCGATGAGTTCGGCGGTCAGCCGCTCGTTCATGACGGTATCGATGACGTACTCGAAGCCGTCGCGTCCCTTCAGGTGCTGAATGTTGTCGATCGACCCGGTCGAGAGGTCATCGAGGACCTGAACCTGATCACCCCGGTCCAGCAGCGCCTCTGATAGATGCGAGCCGACAAATCCAGCTCCCCCTGTGAGCAGTGCCCTCATGCAGCGAATCCCTTCTTCATGCCTGCCACAACCGCGCCAGAGGCAGTCGGACTAGTGTAGTGTGCCCGGACCGCATGCGCGAAGCACCCTGATCCAATCTCCACCCAGTATCTACGAGGGTCTCCGCCCCCTCCCCTACGCCACGCCGGCTGGATCAGGCGCAAAACGCCCCTTCCACTGCGGCAGACTCCGCAGCCACAACTCAAAGCAGAGCACGCTCCAGAGTTGCAATCCGGAGTTGGCTCCGCCAGCCTGGTGACGCGTCACCAGGCCATGCACGTACGTCGCAGAGAGGAACGTCTTGTAGCGCGCCGATGAATCCAGGAGAAGGTCTCGGATGTAGTCCTTCAGCTCGGTACGAAACCACGTGCCCAAGGGAACGCCGAACCCCATCTTTCCACGCCTGGCCACCGAGCGCGGAAGCAGGTCCTCAAACGCCTTCCGAAGAATGAATTTCGTCTTCAATCCCCGAAGTTTCATGGAGTCCGGCAAACCACCCACGTACTCGACCAAGGCCGTATCCAGAAATGGCGAACGCGCCTCAAGCGAGTTGGCCATCGAACACCGATCGACCTTCACGAGCAGGTCATCGAGCAGGTACGAACGGAAGTTCGCGTGCAACACAGCTCCGAGCGTGGATAGACCACGCATCTGCTTCCGCTCTGCCTCCAGATACTGAAGGCGGTCAATCGCGGCCAGCGAGGACACAAGATCCGGAGCAAGCAGCAACTCAAGATCATCGTAAAACAGGCCGCTCCAGCGGGTCATGCGTTCATTCAGTGGAAGATTCATGGCCTGGAGGAATCGTCGTCCCCTCGACAACCAGTGCTTCTCGTCCGTGGAGAACGGCAACACCTCTAGCGCCCCCTGCAATGGACGCTTGATGAAGCTCGGCATTCGCTCAGCGAGCACCGCAGCAGCAAACCGCTGGTAGCCCGCGAACAACTCGTCGCCACCGTCTCCATTGAGCACGACGGTCACCGATTGCCTTGTCAGCTGAGACACGATGTACGTGGGTATGGCAGAGGCGTCACCGAACGGCCCATCGTGATGCCAGATCAACTTGTCGATGAGGTCGATCGCGGATGGCGTGACCCTGAACTCCGTATGGTCGGTCTTGAACCGCTCCGCCACCTCGCGCGCATACGCCGTCTCGTCGAAACGCGGATCACCCTCAAAGCCAATGCTAAATGTGCGGACAGGCGAACTCATCAGACGGCTCATCAGACCGACCACGATGGTCGAATCCACCCCACCGCTGAGGAACGCACCCAGCGGCACGTCACTGATGAGGCGGCGCTCCACGGCCTTGGTCATCAACTGCCGGACACCGTTCGCCGCCTGCTCATCGCTGACCGGGGCCGAGCTCGCGGATGACGCATCACGAAACTGAGGCCGCCAGTAGACCTCTCGCACCACATGTCCCCCGGCATCGACCGTCATGATGGTCGCTGGCTCAAGCTGACTGACGTTTCGATAGAACGTGCGTGGACTTGGCACGTACCCGTGGATGAAATACTGCGGTACAGTCGCCGGATCCACCTCCATCGGATAGTCTTGACGGGTGAAGAACGACTTCATCTCTGATGCGAAGATGAGGCCCTCGCGCGTCTGCGAGTAGAACAACGGCTTCTTCCCGGCGCGATCACGCGCGAGAACCATTCTCTTGACACGCGCGTCCCAGATGGCGAGCGCGAACATTCCGTCAAGTCTGGAGACACCGGCTGCTCCTTCCTCTTCGTACAGGTGCACAATCACTTCCGAGTCCGACCTTGACCGGAAGCGGTGTCCCTTCTGCTCAAGCTCACGCCTGAGCTCAACGAAGTTGTAGATCTCCCCGTTGAAGACGAGCTGCACGGAGCCGTCCTCGTTCGGCATTGGCTGGTCGGCTTCGGGACTCAGATCGATGACGCGCAGCCGTCGGAACCCGAGGCCCGCACGCCGATCGCCAGACACGAAGAGGCCCGCCGAGTCCGGTCCTCGATGCACCAGGTTCTCTCGCATGCGGACGATGTCATCCGGCGACACTCTTCCGCCGCCAAACCTCACCTCGCCACAAATGCCACACATCTCAATAGTCCTAGTTGCTTCCGCACGACGGTGGGGCGGCACACGTGAGAGAGACGGCTCGAACAGGGACGAGAGCTGACGCCGCGATAGTCCCTCCGAAAGATACAACCAGGGCCGTCATGACCTTGCCTGGGTTCCGCCTGACGCCGCACTTGCGCGGATGTCGTCTTGACCGGGAGAGCCCGGGTAGCGCATTCCCGACCGAATCAGAGCCAACCCCTGAATCGGTAGTAGCCGATCGCAAGGTACTCTCGAACAAGACCTTGCAGTTGCGTAAGACTCGCACCACGCCCGTGGGCATAGAACTGGCTCTCCGACACAGGCGTCGGCACCACTTCGACCTCCGGAGCCTGCGTGGCCCACACCAGCATCGCGCGACGCATGTGGTAGGGCGAACTGACCAGAAGAATTCGATGCCACTCCTCCTCGTTGAGGATGTCATGGGTATGTCGCACGTAGTCGATGGTACTGCCCGCATTCGCCTCGAGCACGATAGCAGTTGGCGGTACCCCGAGCGACACGGCAAGATCCCTCATGACTTCAGCCTCTCGAAACGCGAACACATACCCGGATACCAGGATCAACCTCGGTGCAAATCCCTCGTGATACAGCTCGACTGCCGTTAGGACTCGCTCCTGGTATCCGCCGCCAGCCTGCCCGGATTCGCCAACACCACCCGCGAACACGACGATCGCGTCCGCCGGTCCCGGGACACCGCGCATGCGAAGGGGTTCCGCCAGCATCCATGGCAATGACGTCTCGAACAGCGCTCCGTACACGACCGCGAGTGTGACCACGAACGCTGCCACCCGACCGCGAGCGCGCCGATAGATTCGCCGCAGCCTGATTTCCCATGCTTCGCGCTCCCCGAGTTTCGATTCCGCCACCTGTTCCACCAATGCCGACATCGTGACGATGCGAGAGTTCCAGCTATTCTTATGCGCGATCGCAATCCGCTGAGTACGGCCCTCCTCCGGCGGCCTATCCAACACGCTTCTGAGAGCCGCCACGAACTGGTCGGTACCCTTCGCAATGAGGACATGGGGCCCGTGCTCAGCATTGAAGCGACGAATTTCGGGAAGATCCGTCGTCACGACCGGGACGCCCATCGCCAGGTACTCGTTGAGCTTCGTCGGATACACATTGGCGGTGTAGTCGCTCAGCGTGTAGGGAATGATGGCGGCACGAAAGCCCTTGATGTAGCGGGGTATCTCATCGTGCGGACGTTTGCCGAGTACGTGCACGTTCGGGAGGTCCACGAACGGATCGCCGTCGATCTGCATCGGACCGACCAGCACGAACGACACTCCGGGCATCCCCCTGGCCGTCTCGCTCAGCAGTTCCACATCAACCCACTGGTGAATGCCTCCAACGTAGCCGACCACTGGCCCAGGAAGCCCAACCAGCTCCTCCGGGAGCGGCACGGACGCCAGCCTGGCCTGCTCAAACTTCTTGAAGCTGACACCGAACGGAAACAGGTGTACCTGGCCACTGAATTTCGTCGCCCGTTCGCGCAGCTTCTCAGACGTAACGAAGACGAGATCCGCTTCTCTGAAGAGCTGCTCTTCCGATGCGACGATTCGGCGGGCGCCAGATGAACTCGACGCGAAATCGTCAATGCAGTAGTAGACCGAGACAAGCGGGTCCAGCCGCGGTATGACCTCACGCACGAGCGGCGTTGGCAGAAAGGTCCAGACGATAGGCCTCCCGAAATTGGCTGCTCGCATCCATCGACGGAGGGCGCGCACAAACAGGACACGGTTGAGCCGAAGCACGATCGACGAGTACGGGAACGGCAACAGCAGCGGGGAGTACACGGAGAGGTTGTCGCCTTCGCGCCGAAATCCCTTGGTACCCCGCCACCAGTTCACAATCCGCTGACGGACACGCGGCAGATCGCGGATCGACGGCGCTCGGACGCCAGTATTCTCGACAAACAGCACGCGATGACCATTCGCGGCCAGGGTCGACATGATTTCCTGATGACCCTGCCAGATGAACTGCCAGTCGATAGACGAGAAGCAGATAATGTCTCGTTTTCTGGGCACAGTGGGCTCGTTCATGCTGTCAGACAGGTTCTCCACCACACCTCGAGCATGAGCAGAACCCATAAATGATGGGCATGGTCGGCTCGACGGGACAGATGCTCTCCAATCAGGCGGTCGATCGCTGACTGGCGAACGATTCCAGCCTTGGACATCCGGGATGGCTGCAAATGGTCGCACAGAAAGGACCGGAGATCGTCACGCATCCAGTCTCCGATGGGCACCGCGAAACCACGCTTCGCACGCCTCAGGTTCTGAGGCGGCACACGACCTGCGACGGCCCTTTTCAACAGATGCTTCGTCGTCAACCGATGGAGCTTCATTCCACTCGGGAGCGACGCCACGAACTCAGCAAGTGCAGTATCGAGGAACGGCGAACGCACCTCCAGCGAGTGCGCCATGCTGGAAATATCCACCTTCACCAGCAAGTCGGAAGGCAGATAGAGGCGGGAATCCACAGCGAGCACGGCGTCGACCGCATCCAACCCACTGGCGCGCTCGAACTCTGCGGGCACCGTGCTCTCGTGTGCGGGCACGAGATCTGACAGCTCACGCACCATGTCGCCGCTGAACACGCCGGCCCACAAGCGGTACCGCGCTGCGCGAGAACTCGCAGCGGCCCCCGCAAACCTGGCCAGTCGCGATCCACCCAGGTCGGCGAGCAGTCGACTCCGCGCTACTCGCTCTGCGGAACGCCGAACCGGACCAGGCACTCCCTGCCACCGTTCCGCCAGATCGTTTGCCAGATGCCTCCCGTATCCCGCAAACACCTCGTCACCGCCGTCCCCGCTCAACGCCACCGTCACGTGAGCCCGTGTCAGTCGAGCCAGATACCACGATGGCACTGCGGAAGAATCAGCAAAGGGTTCGCCGAAATGGCGCACCATCTCCGGCAGGATATCGACCATGGACGGGGTCACGATGAACTCGTGGTGCTCGCATCCGAACGCCTCAGCGGCGCGCCGGGCGTGTGGCAACTCGTCGTATTCGCGGTGTTCGAATCCTATGGAAAACGTCTTGACGGGCTGGCTCGCAGCATCGGCCATCATGGCGACCACCGCGCTCGAGTCCACACCACCGCTCAAGAACGCCCCGAGAGGGACCTCACCCACAAGGCGCTTGCGGACGGCCGCCCGCAGCAAATACTGCACCTGCTCGACAGCCGCATCCTCTCCGATCTGTATCTTGGGTTGAAACGCAAGGGTCCAGTACCGCTGCACACCAAGCCCGGCACGGTCTCGAGTTACCGCGTGCGCCGGCGGTACCTTCCTGACACGCGCGTAGATCGTCCGAGGCGCAGGGACTGCCATGTACGCCAGATAGCTGCCCAAGGCATCGGTGTCGATATCGCGAGGCACATCCGGCACGCACAAGAGCGACTGAAACTCCGACGCGAACGCGATCCGTGCCCCGTCGTCAAAGTACAGCAGCGGTTTCTTCCCGAATCGGTCGCGGGCCAGGAGCAATCGCTCCGCCCGCGCATCCCACAACGCCAGAGCGAACATGCCATCGAGGTGCTTGAGACACTCGTCGCCCCACTGCTCGTAGGCATGAACAATGACCTCGGTGTCCGAACGCGTGGAGAACCGATGACCGAATCCTTCAAGCCGCGTTCGTAGCTCGGCGAAGTTGTATATCTCCCCGTTCAGCACGGTCCATACCGTGCCGTCCTCGTTCGATATGGGCTGGTGCCCGCCCTCGACATCGATGATGCTGAGCCGACGGCTGACCAGGGCTCCCCTGGCGCGAGCGTCCCCACCTGCATCGCCGGTCGGAAGGGACACCACGCCGCCATCGTCTGGCCCCCGGTGACGAAGCGCAGCACCCATCTGGTCCGCCAGACCCACCGGAACCGGTGCCCCATCGAAATGCATGATGCCAGCGATGCCGCACACTTCAGGTGCTCTCCACGTCGCGTCTTGGCGCCGCAGACATGCAGAACGTCTCCGGCGGTGTGGCGTTCCGAGGGCCCTGACGCGGAATGCACGAGCCACCCTCAACATCGCTGTGCCGATCAGCAGATACCCTCTGCTTCACCAGCGTGGCGGCAGGACTGCTCAAGCCGTACCCGCCAGACACCGATAGGCGTCCAGATGCCGCTGGGCCGACTGCTCGAGGCTGAACCGAGTCTCCACGGCACGACGAGCCTCTTGACCCAGACGTGCAGCCCATGGCCGATCCAGAGCAATGCGCTGCAGACCACGCTCCAGCGCCTCGACATCGTCCGGTGGCACCAATAGGCCAGTCACACCGTCCTCGATGACGACGTCCGTCACACCTTCGATACGAGTGGCGATGCTCGGCACGCCACACGCCATCGCCTCGAGAAGCGCGTTCGACATTCCTTCCCGCACGGATGGCAGTACGAATACGTCGGCCATGCGATGAAACGCCTCAATGTGACGAGTCTCCTCGACAAAACGCAGTCGGTTCGCAACGCCGCTCGCCGTCGCTCTCGCTCGAATCTCATCGGCAAGGTACTGGTCGACCTCGTGATAGGCGGAGCGAGTCGCACCGACGAAGACCAGGACCGAATCAGCACCAGGCTCGATCGCGAGTCTGGCCCACGCGTCGAACAGCACATCCGGACGCTTCTCTCGCGAGAAGAACCCAACGAACAACACAACAAAGCTCGTCGCGGAGATCTCCATCGAACGACGGACTGCACCACGCTCATCGGCGGTGGCTGGCCTGAAACGTTCAATATCAACACCGTTCGGCATTAAGCGAAACCGATCGCGCGGCAACGCTTCCGCTTCATATGCGGGTGCGAAGGCGGGGCTCACCGCGAGATACAGGTCGGCGCTCCGGTAACAGGCCGCCGCAACTCCACCGCGTCGACGCATCGAGATCGGATCGTCGTGTCCAAACGAGGTCAGCTTGATGGCGATCTTCTTGCGCGACAGGCGTGCGAGAACGACGAACAGAATCGACTTCTGCGAAAACCCCACGAGGTGCACGACGGAAAATCGCGATGACAGGCGAAGGTACCTAAGCGTGAAGCGTACTGCCCCGACAACCTTCGACCACCGGCTGCGCGGATCTACGAATACCCGGTGTACCTCGATGCCGTCTCGCCTATCGGCAGATGGCAGGGACCGATCGGCCGTCGTGGTCAGTACGGTGAATCGCACCTGGTCGCACAGACGCGTGATGAGAGATCGCGTCTGCAGCCCAGCCCCGCTCAGCTCGGGGTAGTAGGCCCCCGTCACGAGCAGGACGCCAGGTCTCACGGAGCGCCCGGCATCGAACGGGCTTTCGGAACCACTCGGGCAACACTACCCGTCGTCCATGCGAAGGGATCCGTCGCAGGTCCCTGCAACACTGGAACATTCGCGATCAACGTTGGAACGAGCGCGAATTCGCGTTCAAGGAACAGCAGATCGAACGGCTCCTCGGACCACGCTGTGGACCACTGATCCGGGCGGCACCAACGAAGGAGGACGTAGACGTCCACACCCTCGTCGATCCGCGCCCGCGTCCAGGACAGGATTGCCGCCTGCATCTCACGCTGAGGCTCCCTCCAGATCGACTTGAGCCGAAGATAACTGATCCCTGGCTGCGCCACCGCCTTGGTATCGTCGCAGCTGACAAACGCGACGTTTCCAGATCTTTCGTCGTTCAGTGTCAGGATCGCCCGTTGGGCGGCGTCCGACTCACGTCCAACCGCCTGCAAGGGCAGTATGGAGCCGAAGAAGCTGAGGCCGGCACAGGCCAGAACGACGCCAGCGCAGGTCCGGAACCGAACCCTCGGTGACATCCGTTCGGTGAGCACGATGAGACCCGCGGTAAATAGCAGGACCAATCCCGGTAGCGCAGCCGCGTGATGCTTTTCGACAGTCGGGGCAAACTGCCAGTTCAGGAGCACGTGTGGAGGAAGAAACCACGCCACGCCAAGCATCGCGACACCGAATCGCCGAAGCGACGCAACGATGCAGACACCCAATATCCCGATAACAAATAGTGCCAGCCCGGACGCGGGGATGAAGAACGGATTGGAAAAGGAGCCACGCCCGGTCAGAATGTCACGCCAATAGTGACCACCGACTGTGAAGGCGGTGAGGAGACCCTTGGCGGCGCGGACAACTTCGAAGCTGTCGGCATCACGCGACTCGCTCGTGTCCATCAGATACTGCGCGAGCGACGCCGAATCGTGCCACTTCCCGATTTCAAACGAACCCCACAGTAGAACAGCTATCGTGACGCTCCCGCCTACCAGCAGCAACGTGGAGGCTCGGCGAGCTGTGTTCGCGATCGTGGCATCGGCCGGCCGAACCATCCAGACCGCCAGAACGAAGGCCGGGGTAACCAGAGCGAATGCTGCGTGAGCCAGAACAGCCATCGCCCACAGCAACGCCGGCAAGAATACCCATCCGCGCAACGCCAGAAAAAGGGCCGCCGTGACGAACCCGTGGGCAAGCCCAGACAGTTCGCCATTCGACTGAATCCAGACCAGGTGAGATGTGCCGAAGAGAAGCGCGGCCAGCCACGCAGCCGCCCTCGTCCGAAGCACTTGCTCGGCGATAAGCCCGAAGAAGATGATCGCCGCTATTGTCCCCGCCAGTGACAGGCTAAACGCCACACTCTCCAGTGAAACGGGAAGGCCAATTTTATCGGTTGTGACCCAAATCAGACGCGACAGGACCACCTGGAGGAAGTGGGCTGGCTCCGCGTAATGCATGTCCGACGGATTCCCGTTGCGCGCAGAGTTGATCCATGCCTCCGTGCCTCCGGTCAGAAAGGTCGACCGTGTCAACAGGTACAGCGTGCTGAAGCCGACAGCCAGCGACGCCGCATAGCTGAGCCGCCAACGACGATCGTGGTCAATCTCTGACCTCCTAGCCACGAAGCTCTCCCATCTGCCTGGCCCCTCAGTCACGCCAATCCAGACCTAGTGCTGAACACATTCGATGGCCATTTCCTGGGACGTCCACCGCCAGAGCGGACCCAGCGGAACCCCTGCCCCAGCCAGACGGCGTACCTTCCTTGGGTGATCATCAAACTCGACCCGAACGATATCGAACCCCGCGCTCTGCGTCACCGCACGATATTTAGAAAGCTGACACATGGCGTGTGTGGACAGTTTCCCAAGCTGGGCTTCGGCGAGATGGTGACTGAGGTACCCGCCCCGTGAGATCTTTCGAATGAGCTTGTACCAACGCAAGAAATAGTGCGTCGGATCGATCGCAAGGACATGTCCCGGCCGCTTCAGCCGCAAGGCGAGTTCACGAAACAGATTCTCCCTGCCAGGAATATGGTGAACCACCGACAACATCACCGCGGCGTCAACACAATCTGCTGGGAGGTCGTCGACAGTTCCAGTAACAAGGCTGTAGGTGAATCCGGGCTTCGACACACTGGCGAGTCTCTGGTCCAGGTACGACAGAAATGCCTCGTTGACATCGACAGCAACATAGCGACAAACGGCCGGATGCTCAACGATCGTCTTCGTCAGATACCCCGATCCTGGCCCTATCTCGACGACAGATGCTGGCCTGACTCGGTCGAGAAAAGCGACCAGTCGCCGACGGCTACGCTCTCGTCGCGGGTCTATCAATGAGTCATACCCAGTCCCCCCCTGATACTGGGTTGGATCGGCGTAGTCTGGGCGCTGTGTGTTGTGACGCTGATTGCCCTTTCGAATCAGCACCTGCTCCTCAGGAGACAGACACTTCTGCACCCAGTGATTCGGGAGCAGCAAGTAGAGCGCGATACCGAGTCTCGAGGACAGTAAACCGAATCGTCGCGGTGCTGGGACAACGTCGCGGCGCGAGTCACGCAAGGGCAATCCAGCCGTCACTGGACCGACCGAAGTGACGGTTGATGTCTACCCCGTTCCGCCAGACAGGCCGCGCCACCTCCAGCTAACGCCAGCAACATCGGCTCGACCGCCCATCGATGACGTCCCTCGACATAGTAGAGACTCTGAAGCGCGGACAACGACAGAAGAAACGCGCCCAATACGACCGCCTTTGCAAGAGGAGGACCGCCCTCGCGCGCGATCCGACGGACGCCCACCACCGTGAAGATCAGCACCCCAACGTAGTACGCCTGGTACAACAGACGCCACACTGGCGGGTACAGCACACCGGTCTGTGGCGCGAACCACCAGAAGTAGAAGAACTTCATCAACGTCAGGTGAACGAACCGTTCTGGATTGGCCGAGATGAATGCTCGAGCATGCGTCGAGAACCACTCGCGCTGCGCCAGTTCGTCCGGCCGCTGCAGGAGATCCTGCCGTTCCTCCGGTGTCAACATGTCCAGCACGATACGATCGCTGTCGAAATACGAGTGCCCCGTAGCGAAACGATTATTTCCTCGCCAGAAGTCATCGCTGTCGGTGGTCAACAGGAACACGAACTGTTGATGCAGAAGCGAATTCCGAATGGTCCACGGCGCCACAATCGCACCCGCACAAAGGCCGGCAACCACGGTGTTGCGTATCGCACGCCCCCACGACGGCCGAGGAGTCACCATGAGCGACCACAGTCCAGCAATGGGCAGAAAGATGACAATCGTGGCCCGCGACAGGGTTCCGATTCCGACGATGACGCCGAGTTCCACCGCGCGTCGGATGGTCGTCTGCTCAACAAGCCTGTACGACTGCAGGAGCGCGAGCGAGAAGAACAGTGCATCGAACGCCAACGGATGAGCCTTCGTTGCGCTGTACACGACAAGACCCGGGTGAAGGGCGACAAGTAACCCCGCCGCCGCACCTGCCCTCCATCCCCCGAACAGGCGGGTTGCGATCAGGCTGGTGACCACAGCAAGTCCAGCCCCTGACGCGAGCTGGAGCAGCATCAGCGGAACGATCGAGTCCGACAGCCAGTACGACCCGGCAGTGA